>QHWJ01000143.1 GCA_003222535.1 Acidobacteriota bacterium
CACCCTGCAGCGAAGCCGCCGTGCACCCTAGAATGCAGTTCACACCAAGCACTCTGGAGCGCTCTTTTCGCCGAGCACCCTGGAGCGCTCTTTTCGCCGAGCACCCTGGAGCGCTGTTCACGCCGAGCACCCTGGCGTGCCGTTCGCGCGAAGCACCCTGCCGTGCTCACCTCAGAGAAGAAGCGTCTCGACGCGGTGCGCGTGGACCGTCCCCTCGCACGGCGACCACGCGAAGACCGTGAAGCGACCGTCCTGCGAGGCGACCAGCGCGACGGCTTCGCCCTGATCGTGAACGAACTGCGCCGCGGACAGATGGCGGGTCCCGCCGAGCGCAGTGGGATGGACGATGACGGCCACGTTCCCTTCTATCGGTTCCGTGACGGTCACCTGCTCCACTTGAGGCGCACCCTTGCCCGTCAAACCGGCGACGGCATCCACCGCGCGGTTCACCGCCTCCTGCCAGATCCGCGTGTGCTTCGCGTCCGCGCTGTCTCGATTGAGTTGTGCCAGCTCGGTGAACGGCGGCACGACCGCGTACGGAATCGGCCGGATGATCGAGTCCTGCCACCCGTCGTTCCCGGCCGGCACGACGAGCAGCAATCCGCCGCGTCCGTGCGCGCGCATCGAGACGGCGAGCTGCACCAGGACGCTGATCGAATCGATTCCCGGGACCCAGGTCGCCGGCGAATCGAACCCGAGCAGCGACGTCAACAGCGGCGGACAATCCGGCAGGCTTGACGCACGTTCGTCCACGACCTTGATCTGATCGCCCTCGAGCACCGCGACGTTCACGAATTTCCCCGATTCCTCTCCGCGGTGATGCTTCAGGACGAGCAACCCGGGCGCGGCGACCTCGACGACGAGGCACATGGACGGAATGTCCCGGATGGTGCCCCAGACCGAGAGCCCCTGCGCGTCATCCCGCCAGACGCCCAGATGAATCCCCGCCCGCTCCACCGCCGGCGCCACCTTGACCAGCGCGCCCGGAGCGAGCGGCAGCGGCCGCTCGAACACCAGGGGATGCCGCGCCGCGTCGGGCGGCATGAACGCGAGCGAGATCTTGGGGACGTAGCTCTCCTCGCGGCGGAGGCTCGCCCAGAACGCGGCGTCGATGATCGCCTCGATTGTGTCGGCGTCAGGCGGAGGACCGGCCGCGATGCGTCCGCGGCGATGCGCCTCGTCCGCATGGCGCGCGAAATGTGCGTGCACCGTCGGCGCGACGACTCGGGCAGCCGGATACGCGGGTCCTGTCATGTCCGGTGCCGGGGCCCCCCCGACCAGCTGCGAGGCGTTCGCGGATCCCGCTGGGGACCGCGCGGGCCGCGCGATCCGTGCGGCCCGTGAGCCCCGCGCGAAGCCGGTGGACGCTGGGAGCCCCGCGAACCCGAGGGGCGTGGGGCGCGCTGGTCGAGCGGCGGCGCCTGGGCACCCGCCTGGTAATCGAAATCCGGAAGCGTCACGCGCGGCAGGCGATGGCCCACCGCGCGCTCGATCCCGCGAAGGCTTCCCTCTTCTTCCGGCGCCATGAGCGTGAACGCGGAGCCCGTCAATTCGGCCCGCGCGGTCCGGCCGACACGGTGGATGTAATCCTCGGGCACGATCGGCACGTCGAAGTTGACGACATGCCCGAGCGCGGTGACGTCGATCCCGCGGGCGGCGATGTCGGTCGCGACCAGGACCCGATACTTGCCGCTCTTGAAGCCCGCCAGCGCTTCGGTGCGCTGCGACTGCGACCGGTTGCCGTGAATCCGCTCGACTTTGACGCCGTGTTCGCCGAGGTGCTTGGCCAGCCGATTCGCGCGGTGCTTGGTCCTGGTGAACACGAGCGCGTCGTGCATCTCACCGCTCGTCAGCAGCTTCACCAGCAGCGACGGCTTCAGATGCTGCGGCACCGGGTAGACCGCATGTGTGATGCCGACGGCCGGGGCCGAGCGCCGTTCGATGTTGATCGTCGCCGGGCTCTTGAGCATCTCCCGCGACAGCTCCGCGATCGGCGGTGGCATCGTCGCGCTGAAGAACAGCGTCTGGCGGCGAGCGGGAATGTGGCGCAGCACGCGGCGGATGTCCGGCAGGAATCCCATGTCGAGCATGCGGTCCGCCTCGTCGAGCACGAGATACTGCAGCCCCCCGAGCTTCGCGTAGGAGGACCGGAAGTGGTCGAGCAATCGGCCGGGCGTACCGGCGACCACGTCGACGCCGCTGCGAAACGCGTGCTCCTGCGGGCCCATTCCGACACCGCCGAAGACGGCCGCGGCGGTGAGCGGCGTGTGCACCGCGAGGTCGTTGAGATCTTCGACGATCTGCGCCGCCAGCTCGCGCGTCGGCGTCAGGACGAGTGCGCGGGTCGTGCCACGCGGTTTGTCGATCAGACGATGAAGAATCGGCAGGAGGAACGCCGCGGTCTTTCCGCTGCCGGTCATCGCGCAGGCGAGCAGGTCCTGGCCGGCCATCGCGAGCGGAATGGCGTCAGCCTGAATCGGCGTCGGCCGTGTGAACCCGAGATCTTTCAGGCCCTTGAGGAGGTTGGGATGAAGCCCGAGATTGGTAAATGGCACAGATCATTATGACAGGACGGCCCGGTCGTCATACAATTGCCCCGTGAACAAATCGAGGCCATCACAACAGAAGCGACAGCGCGAGCGCCAGCGTCAGGAACGCCGCACTGAAAAACAGGCCAAGCGGCAGGAAGTCGCCGCGCAAAAGGCCAACAGCCCAACGCGCGCGGACGGCGCCGATCCCGATCTCGCGGGCATCCAGCCGGGACCCCAGCCGCTCCAGGACTGGCAGAAAGGCGACGAACAGTCTGACAAGGCCGGCAGCTGATTGCTGTGTCCGGGTGTGCCGCAGGATGCGTGTCGCGTTTATCGGACGTCGGCGGTCGACCCGCCGGCGGCGGATCGTTGTGTCGCTCTACATCGACAGCGCACGTCGTTCGCGGTCACACGAGGCACATAAGTCCCGCGCTCGGTGAATCGCGCGGTCACGGCCGCCTTGCCTTCCGCCACGGGCATCGACCTGTGGGCTCGAAGATGATCCTGGCGGAGATTCGGGCCGTCTTTTCGCCGGCGGAGCCGGCCTGGGAGCAGCGTGTGCAACTTTCTCGAGCACGCTCCTCCCTGGAGGATACGCGAGAAATCAGCGCGTCAGGAGCGGGATGCTGGACACGGGCGCCGGCCGCGGCCGGCTCCTGAGATACGCGTGGACGTCGGCCAGGTCCTGCTCCGACATGACCCTGGCGGTGTACGGCGGCATGTCTCCACGAGGTGAGCGCACGTAATTCACGAACCCGCGGAACGGCAGCGGATTCGGTGCGAGCCTCGCGCCCGCCGCGCCTCCGTGCCCCTCGTAGTTGTGGCACTGATAACAGCCGTTCTTGACGAACAGCACCTTGCCTTTCTCAGCGTCGCCCGCCGGCGCAGCGGCCGCCGCCTGACCCGCCGGCGTCGTCTGTCCGGACGGTGTCTGTGCAATGACCGCCGGCGCCGTCACCGCGATAAGGATCGTGACGGCAATCGCGCCGGTCAGTCGAAGTTGCGCCATAAGCATCACCTTCAGATGTAGGGCGACCCTTTCCGCCTTCGCATAAAGCTTCGGCGGACCGCCGTAGCCTTGGTGGAGGCGGTCAGCCGAGTAGCCGAATCGCACAGGCCTTCAGCGTGTGAGGAAATCGCCGTGGCGTCCGCCTTCAGGCGGATCTCGCCGGGGTCCGGCTGAAGCCGGACGCCACAGTCAGCCCTCAGCGCGGCTGGCACTTGCAGTCTCAGCGCGGCTGGCAGACGACGTCGACGAGCGCCGGCTCGCCGCGCTTGACGACGGCCACCGCGCGCGCGATCGCCGGGCCGAGATCCTTCGGATCGGTGATCGGACCCTCGGCGTGAACGCCCAGGCCCTGCGCCACCTTCGCGAAGTCGATCGCCGGATCGACCAGCTCGCTGCCAAGACGGCCGCGATCGATCCCGCGGCTGTGGCGGTTGCACATCTTCTGCACGTGCATCAGCTCCTGATGGTACGCGCGGTTGTTGTGCATGACGCTCAACAGCGGAATGCGATGGTGCGCCGCGGTCCAGAGCACACCGGGCGCATACATCAGATCGCCGTCGGTCTGGATGTTCACAGACAACCGGCCGTGGCGCATGTGCGCGAGCGCCGCGCCGACCGCCGCCGGCGCGCCGTAGCCAACGCCGGCGCCTCCCGATCCGCCGATCGATTGATACGGCTTGTCGAAGTTCCACAGGCGCCGTGCCCACCCACCGGTGCCGTTCACCAGCGCCCAGTCTTCGTTCCTGATCTGCCCCCAGATTTCCGCGCAGAGGCGCGCCGTGCTCACCGGCGTCGCATCCCACGCGTACGACGCCTCGAGACGCGACCGATCGAGCGCCGCCCTGCTCGCCTCGGCAAGCTTCGCGCCGCGGCTCTCGAACAACCGCCTGCGATCGGCGGTGATCGCGCGTTTCACCGCTTCGATGAGCGACGGGACCGTCGCCTCGGCATCGGCGGCGATGGCGAGATCGACCTCGGCGAACCGCTGGAAGTCCTGGTAATTCGCCCGCACATAGAGATCGCCGGTCGTGATGCTGACGAACTTCGTTCCCGGCCTGGTCGTCGGCCGCGACGTTCGGGTCAGCTGATCGCGGAACGAGTTGACGACGCCCCAGAAGTCGGACATCTCGAGACCGAGGACGACGTCGGCGTCCGCGATCGCGCGCGCCTGCGACTGGTTGAGCGGATGGCGTGACGGAAAATTCATGCGCCCGCCCTGATCGACGACCGATGCCTGCAGCGTCTCCGCGAGCTCGACGAGGCGCTGCATCCCGGCCGGCGTGCGCGCGAACCGGTCCGCCACGATGACGGGATGCTCGGCGGCGACGAGGAGCCGCGCGAGCTCGGCGACGGCCCCGGAGTCGCCCTGCGGCGGCGCCGGCACCGTCACCTTCGGGATCGCCAGCTTCGTGTCGCTCGCGAGGGGCCGCTCCTGCAACTCGGCGTTGAGCACCAGCACGACGGGCGCCATCGGTGGGGTGAGCGCGATTTTGTACGCGCGGACGGCCGACTCCGCGAAGTGCGGGAGCGACATGGGCGTGTCGTCCCATTTCGAGTAATCGCGCACCATCGACGCGGCGTCCTGCACGCTGTGCGCCCACTCGGCGCCGGGGCGCCGCATCGTGGCGTCGAGCTGGTTGCCGAGCATCACGTACACCGGTACGCGATCGCACCACGCGTTGTAGATCGCCATCGACGCATGCTGCAGACCCACGGTACCGTGCGCGAACACGCCGAGCGGCCTGCCTTCGACCTTGGCGTAGCCGTGCGCCATGGCGACCGACGACTCCTCGTGGCAACACGTGATCAGCTCGGGGCTCCTGTTGCCGCCGTAATTGATCACCGATTCGTGGATGCCGCGAAAGCTCGAGCCGGGATTGGCGCAGATGTAGTCGAATCCCAGCGACTTCAACACGTCAACCATGAAGTCCGAGCCTGTCCGATCCGCCGTCAGGACCTCGACCTCTGGTGGGTTGGCGGCTTCAGCCGCCGCAGACATGATGGGCGTCGCCGGCACCGCTGCGCGCTGCACAGCCGGCTGTGGGGCAGCTTCTGCGGTGGGCGCGGCGAGTGCCGCCGCGCTCGCGGCAGCCGCACGCTTCAGGAACCCGCGACGACCGACGGATGGCAGTTCAGGTTTCATGTAACCTCCGCACGCTCGGCTGAAGCCTTCGCGCTCCTTTTTGCTCGGCTGAAGCCTTCGGGCTCCGGTGCGTTCGCCTTCCCGCTCCATGTCGCTCGGCTAAAGAGCTTGTGAAGAAAAAGCCCTCGCACTCCATTTCGTTCGGTTGAAGCCGAGCGTCCAGCTCCGAGCGTCAAGCTCCGGGTAGTCTGAACGCGAGCAGCTCGCCGCTGTAATTCCCGCCGCTGATGGCGATGACGATGTACTGCTTGCCGTTGAGCATGTAGGTCATCGGAGACCCGCTCTCGGGCGCCGGCATGTAGACCGCCCCCGCCTCTTTGCCGTCCGCCTTGTTGTACGCGCGGAGCATCGCGCCGCGTTGGCCTGACGGCGTCGTGAACACACCCCCCTCGCCGGCGATGACCAGCGTCCTGGTGACCAGCGGACTGACGAGACCTGGCCGGCCCGTACGCGGAACGTTCAGCCCTTTCAGCGCCGGGTTGTTTCGGACGTTGTCCGCCGTTTCGCCGTGCGCGATGTGCCAGAGGATCTCGCCCTTGTTCAAATCAATCGCGCTGATGCGTGCGTACGGCGGCTTGAGCAGCGGAAGCCCCTGGACGTTGAGGCTGGGACCTCCGAGAGCGCCCTCCCCCGCCGTTGTCGCAGCAGCTCCGGCGCCCGGCGTGTCTCCCGTCCGACCGCCGCCGGCCGCCGATCCTGATCCGCCGGTCCGGCGCGCGCCGGTCAGTGCGGTGCCCTGGATGAAATTCATATCGGACAGGCCCTCGGGAGGCGGCACGACCGCGAGCGGGCTCGCGCCGCTCTGCGAATAGATGTAGGCGATGTGCGTCTCGGGATCGTAGGAGCCGCCGGGCCAGTTCGTCGCGAACCCTGATGTCAACGTTGCGATGGGCCCCTCGAGCTTGCTCAACACGGGCGGCGTGAAGATCGGTCCGATCTTGTAGCGCTCGATCGCTTTCACCGCCTGTGCGCGCAGCTCCGGCGTGAAGTCGATCAGATCGTCAATCGATACGCCCTGGCGATCGTACGCCGGCGGTCTGGTCGGGAATGGCTGCGTCGGCGAGTACCACTCGCCGGGCACGTCGCCCTTCGCGACCGGCCGTTCTTCCATCGGCCAGACTGGCTCGCCGGTCTCGCGATTGAAGACGTACAGGAATGCCTGCTTGGTGGGCTGCGCGACGGCCTTGATCGCCCGGCCGTTGACCGTGATGTTCACGAGGATCGGCGCGCACGGAATGTCGAAATCCCAGATGCCGTGGTGCACGAGCTGGTAGTGCCACCGGCGCTTCCCGGTCTGCAGATCGACCGCGACGAGGCTCTCCCCGAACAGACCGTTTCCCGGACGATGACCGCCGTAGTAGTCGCCGGTCGGAAGCTCCACGGGCAGGTACGCCAGACCCAGTTCTTCGTCCACCGAGATCTGCCCCCACACACCGGCGTTGCCGGTGTAGGACCACGAGTCCTTTTCCCAGGTGTCGTTGCCGAACTCGCCCGGCTGGGGGATCGTGTGGAAGATCCAGAGACGCTTGCCGGTGCGCACGTCGAAGCCGCGGACGTAGCCCTTCTCGTTGCGCCGGCTCTTGGGGTTGGCGCCCGTCTTATGGGCCGCGCCGACGATCACCACGTCCTTGGCCACCATCGGCGTCGAGTGGAGCCCGATTTCGCCGGTGATCAGGTCCATCTGCTGGTCGTCGTCGAGCTTCAGATCGACGACGCCACTCTTGCCGAAACTGGTAACCGCAATTCCGGTCCGGGCATCGAGCGCAATGAGCCGATACCCCGGCGTGACATACAGAATCCGTTCGTCGCGGCCATCGGTCCAGTACGCCAGCCCACGCCCTGAGAGCTGTCGCGGCGCCGCCGCGCCGCGCGCCCCCTCGTTCTCGCTGTGCATCCACAACAGCTCACCGGTACCGGCGTCGAGGGCGACCACGGCCCGCCGCGATCCGGCCGTCGAATACAGTCTGCCCCTGGCCATCAGCGGCGTGGATTCGAACTGATACTCCGGGCGCGGGCCCAGGCTGTCGGTCTTGAAGCGCCACGCGACTTCAAGCTTGCTGAAGTTGGCGGCGTCGATCTGATCGAGCGGCGAATAGCGCGTGTGACCCAGATCGCCGCCGTAGACACGCCACTCTCCGTTGGCAGCGCCCGACTGTCCGATCGCGGGCACGGCCGCGCCAACGATCATGCACGCGACAAACATTCCGGCACCCCTCAAGGGGTGCCCTACGCAGAATACGGATGCCTTCCGGCGCTCTACGCAGAACATGGCTGCCTCCCCGGGTAGGTGACGCGCTGAGTGTAATACAGGCTTTCCTCTGTGTCCTTGGTTTCCTTTGTGTCCTATGTGTTTCCAGTTAATGGTTTCCTTTGTGTCCTGTGTGTTTCACTCCCGGAGGACGATCTCCACGGATTCGAAGGTGGGCGCCGGCTCGGCCGGCGACAGGAACAACCACCTGAGGAGATCGCGATAGAACCCGAAGAGCGGGATCGTACCGGCAATCTGATTGCGCAGCGCCTCGCGCCGCTCCTTGAAACCGGCGTGGCTTTCGCGGGTGAGGTACTCACGCTCCTGGTGATAGTTCAGGAGCGGCTGGACCTGGACCTCGATCATGCTGTCCCACCAGCGGAAGACCGACTTGATCGCTTCCCACCCGGTGGCCTTGCGCCCCCGCAGCGCCATGTAGTCCTTCACCTCGATGAACTCGAGACGCGACGTCGTCGGAAGCGCCGGGACGCCGTGCTTCTCCAGGACGGCCGGCTTCCAGCGCAGCGTCAGCAGCGCCTTGTGCAGCGTCCGCACGGCGTCTGGATCGCCGACAACCGCTTTCACCCCGAAGACGTCCTTGACGAAGCCACCGAGATGCCGGAGTTGTTTGTCGGAGCGGACGAGGCGATCCAGGCCGAAGATCGAGTCGACCACCTTGTTCCAGATCTGCTCCTCCGCTTTGATGCGGCTGATGAACTTGTGGACGCCCCACTGATTCATTCCGGCCGGCTGATACTCGACAACGTTGGCGACCAGGCTGGCCCGGCTCCAGGCGGCGCCGTCGTGATACCGGAGGCGCCGCAACTGACGGCTGCCGAGATCGAGGTCGGTCTGCGAGTAGAGGTCGGCCGACGAGATGCTCTTCACCAGCGTGAAGCGCTCCTTCGTCGTCTCGATTTCCCCGATGACGACGCTCTGGAGGGTATACGTGGAGTCGAGGAACGTCTCGCACAACAGCTCGCAGACGCGGTGCAGCTTTTCCTCGCCGTGCCGGATCATGCGCGCGAAGCCCGTTCGCACCTCCGCGAGTCGAGCGCGGCTGAATTCGAAGACGTGTGTTTCGTCAGGCGCCGCTTCGATGCGACGGCGCATCGCGTCGAGGTAGCCGACGAGGTCGTTGACGTACGGCTCGTTCGTGACGAGCCACAGGGGCGACGAGGAGGGGGCGAAGGGCACGACACGGCTGTGGGACCGCGGGGCGTCGCTGCGGTGCTGTCGGGCCGTCCGTGACTTCATGTCGCAGTCCGGGAGCGCGTCCGAGAGATGTGAACACGCGCCCAGGACCAGGAGCCCGTGTTCCGTTACTCAGACGGGCTCCTAGACGATACAGTCGCCCGGTATTCAGGCCAAGCTGTTTTTGTCGGCGTCAGATCCGCGGCGTCTCTTCGAACAGGCGAAGGTCGCGCATCGGGTAGTGCTTGCGGTTGTCGGTGTGCCCGGTCACGATTGGCCGAGCGCCTTCAGACGCTGCTTTGCGTCAACCGCGTTCGGGAAGCGCGGGTCGATCGCGAGCGCCTTTTTCAGCGATTCGATGCCCTCGGCGCGCTTTCCCCGATCGAGGTGAGCCATCGCGAGATAGTAGAAGGCCTCGGCGCGCTCGGGCTTCAGCGCAGCGGCCCTGGCGAGCGTCTGAGCCGCCTGGTCGAGCTCGCCGCGGGCCCTCTGCACCCAGCCCAGGGTGGTCTGAAACTGAGAGACCGCCGGAGCAATCGAAATCGCCTTGCGGGCCCATGTCAGCCCGTCATTCAACTCCACCTTGCGCTCGGCAGCCATCCAGGCGAGGTTGTTGTACGCGACGGCGTGACGCGCGTCCAGCTTGATGGCTGCCAGGTACGACGCCTCGGCCTCCGCCCACTGTTTCCGCTGCTGATAGATCATCCCGAGCCTGACGTGTGGATCGACCAGCCGGGGATCGGCCTTGGCGGCGGCGCTGAATTCCCGGATGGCCCCGGCGTCGTCTTTCTTCTCCAGGAGGAGGTTGCCGCGCTCGTACAGTGCGGGAGCAAACGCCGGGGCGACCTTGAGGGCGCGGCCAAAGGCTTCCATCGCCTGATCGAAACGTCGCTTCGACTCGTGCAGGCGGCCAAGCTGATAGTACGGAAGTGGATTGTCCGGTGAGAGGGCTGCGGCCTGGCTCAACGATGAGATCGCCCCTGCTTCGTCGCCCGACATCGTGAGGGCCATGCCCAGCCCGTAATGCGCTCCCCCATGCTTCGGGTCGAGCGTGATCGCCTCTCTGTAAAATGGAATGGCCTCGCCCGGCTTCCGAAAGGCCATCACATACATATCGCCAAGGTCGACTCGCGCGCGCACGCCCGTTGGATCGATCCGGGCGGCCGCACGAAACGCGGCCTCAGCCTCTTTATATTTGCCTTCGGAGTACTTGTAGCGTCCCCAGTCCTGCTGAACCTCCGCGCTGTCGGGGGCCATGGTGAAGGCCCGCTGGAGGTAGTCTGCAGCCGCCTTCCGATCGCCCCGCTTGACCGCCACCTGCGCCAGTCCCAACATCGAGCTCGCCGCTTTCGGCTCGAGCTTGAGACTCTGCATGAAGGCGGACTCGGCGCCGGCAAGGTCGTTCTTCGCGAGCGCGGCGAGACCGTTGTTGAACAACTGCTCGGCGGGAGCTGGTTTCGTAAGCTTTATAACGTCCGCACGTGCCAGTTGCGGGATCAGCAGGATCCAGCAGAGGCTCCAAACGGCAAGTTTGGCAGCAAGACGGCCTCGTGACACTTCGCGCATTGGTGATCTCCTCCCCGTAAACGCTGGAAAAGAGCAAGGGACGTACCAGCGTAAGCCGTTCGGATTCCACTGGAATTGCAAGAAGTCGCCGCGGTTGGCGCGAGAGTCTGTCGCGCGCGTGACTATGTTCGCGCGGTCCGGACGAACAAAAAAGCCCGGCATCGCGTCGAGCGATGCCAGGCTTGAGGCAAATGAGAGTCGCGAACCTACTTGCTTGACTGCCGACGGCGATAACGGACCGCGGCAAGGAGGCCGCTGCCCATGAGGATCAGGCTGGAGGGCTCCGGAACCGCGGAAGAGACCGGCGGGTCGGGCGGCGGGAGCGCCGTTCCGCCGACCCCGGCGAACCCGAAAATGAACGTCGACGGAGTACCGACTGTCGCGTCGCAGCCGATAACCACACCCGTATGGCACTGACCGAGCGAGTAAACCT
>QHWJ01000144.1 GCA_003222535.1 Acidobacteriota bacterium
CGGTCCGGTCACTGGATGGAGGGCGAGCCCTTCAGGCGAGCCGTCGCCGCCCGGCTGCCCGCATCCCGATCGTGTCGAATGATGAAAGACCCGCGCTCCAGACGAGCCGGATATCAGCGCGGTCGCGGACGCTGCGGCCAGGCGAGCTGGTCGTGCTCTCGATCGCGCTGCCCGCGCCGGCCGGCCACGTGCGCGTCCGCGCATTCGGTCGCGACGTCGCCGCCTACGCTGAAGGAGATCGGGAGTGGCGCGCGCTTGTCGGGATCGATCTCGACGTCAAGCCGGGAACGTACTCCGTCACCGCCGACGCTGACGGCCGCGCCGACAGCGGGCCCATACATGCCGCCTGCGATCTCGTCGTCACGCCGCATGCATTCCGGACGCGCCGGCTGACGGTGAACGAAGCGTTCGTCACACCGCCGGCGTCCGAGCGGGACCGCATCGAGCGCGACGCCAAGCTGCTCGACGGCGTGTGGAAATCGCCGGCCGGCGAGCGCTTGTGGCACGAGCCGTTCGTGCGGCCGGTTGCGCAGGAGGCGAACAGCGCCTTCGGCACGCGCAGCGTCTTCAACGGCAAGCGGCGAAACGCTCATGGCGGCGCCGATTTCCTGAGCCCGGCCGGCACGCCCATTCGGGCGCCGAACGCGGGCCGGATCGTCGTCGCGCGCGGCCTGTATTTTTCAGGGAACACCGTGGTGATCGACCACGGACTGGGATTGTTCTCGACGCTCGCGCATCTGTCGGAGATCGACGTGCACGAGGGGGACCGCGTGCCGGCGGGCCAGATCATCGGCCGCGTCGGCGCGACGGGACGCGTCACCGGTCCGCATCTGCATTGGGCCGTGCGCGCCAGCGGCGCGCGAGTGGACCCGCTCTCGCTGCTCGCGTTGCTGGGAACGTGATCTTCGCTCGGCTAAAGCCTTGGCGTTTTGTTTTCGATCGGCGGGAGCCTTCGCGCTCCGTGTTCGCTCTGTTCTACACGCGGACCAATATGCCCACGGCCGGCTGTCCGGTCGCCGCTTCGATCGCGGACGCGTACAACGCGACCTGACGCCGATACCGATTCTCGCCCGTGACCGCGAGCTCGCGGTCGGTCTTGTAGTCGACAACGGTCCATTTACCGTGCTCCTCGAAGGCAAGATCGACGACGCCTTCGATCAGCGTCCCGTTCGACAGCGTGCAGGTGATCGGCGTCTCGCGACGGCTGGCGCCACGCGCCTCCGCCGTCCGGGCGCGGGCGAAGAGATCGTGCCTCAGCAGATGCTCCACCACGGATGCCGCCGCGTGTGCCTCGTCGTCGCCGAGGCCAAGCATGCGCGCCTGGACCGCGGCGAGGTCGTCCAGCGACGGCCGGGTTGCGTCGAACGACGCCTGCGCGAGCAGGCCGTGGACGAGGAGTCCGAAGCCCGTCCCGCCGGGACGCCCGGCGTCGCTGTGACTCGCCAGATTCAAGACGGTGACTAAGTCTGAAGTCTGAAGTCTGAAGTCTGCAGGCTGGCGCGCTTCGTCTTCAGACTGTAGACGTCCGTCAGACTTCAGACTTCGCACTTCAGACTTTCGCTGCCCTCCGTCTTCAAACTTCAGACGTCGTACTTCAGACTCTCGCTCATCTGCCGTCCAGTCCCGCGCCGTCTCTACCACCAGCGAAGGGACGGCGCCTGCGGCGCGTGCATCGTCCCGGGCCAGATGCCAGCGGTCGTACCGGCCGCGGCCGTCCGCGATGACGTTTTTCGGGACGTCCCTGACGATGAGATCTTCGCGACGGACGCCGAAGGTCGGCTTCGCGTCGAGGGTCAGGCCGCCGCCCGGCCCGGGGTCCCACCACACGACCGAATAGCCCGCCTCTCGAAATTCGTGCTGGCCGGGGCACACCGTCGCCGGACCGGCGGTCTCGTCGTTCGGACGTTGCAGCACGGAGTCCTTCGACTTGAACGCCGGACAGCCGGGACCGCGACTGGCGGTGCGACGCGACGCCATCGGCGGATACAGCGCTCGATTCAGCGGACCGAGCCAGCCGCCTTCCCATTCATCGTCCCCCAGTGCGGGGACGACGAGGAGATCGCGCGCACGCGTTGCGGCGACGTACGCCAGGCGGACGCCTTCGGCCTGATCGCGCGCGACTTCCTCCGCCTCGTGCCGATGCAGCTCGTGCGGCGCCCAGCCGCCGATCTTCAGCGCGCACAGGCCGCGCGGCGCGTCGAGATATCGGCTCGCGTCGTTGCGGCTCATGTGGCATGTGAGGTCGGCGAGGATGACGACCGGGAACTCGAGGCCTTTGGCTTTGTGCACGGTCATCAGGCGAACGCCGTCGCTGCCTTCTTCAAGAATCGGCGCTTCCGCCGCCTCGCTTGCCGCGGCGGTGCGAAGCTCGTCGATGAAGCCGCGGAACGAGATGCCGCCGCTCGCCTCGTACTGGCGCGCGAGCTCGGCGACGTGCAGGACGTTCGCGAGCGCCTGCTCTCCGGCCTGACGCAGGATGAACCCGACGTGCGCGCGCGTCGCGGCGAGCAGGCGGCCGATGGTGTCGGCCACCGGACGATAATTGCGCCCGCGATGCAGTTGCTGCAACAGCCGCAGTGCGTCGGCGATCGCCTGCAGATGGGCGGTCGGCTCGCCGGTGAGCGCGAGCTCCTGGCCGGTGTTGCCGCCGAGCTCTTTCGGAATCCTGAAGGGATGGAACGCGCCGAAGCGGTGCCGGAACTCGACGAGATGCTCGTCGTCGATCGCGAAGAGCGACCCCTTCAGCGTCGCGAACACCGACAGCTCATCGTCCGGCCACTCGATGGCCGCCAGCGCCGCGCGGACCGTTTCCACTTCTTCGCGGCCGTGGAACGCCTTGCCGCCGACGAGCAGATGCGAAACGCCGCGCGCCTCGATCGCGTCGACGTAGGGGCGCGTCACGTCCTCGCCGAAGCTCACGAACCGGCGGAACAGCACCGCGATGTGGCGCGGCTGCAGCGGCACGCGGGTCTCCGATCCATCCGGCTGCTTCTCGAAAGTAGCCCAGCCGCTCTTGACGGTGAGCCACTCGACGAAGGCGCCGACCATGTCGGGCAGCGACGATTCGATCGCCTTCGCCGATGCCCTGAGCGGGCCGCGCCGCGCGTACGGCCTCGGCACCGGCAGCGCGACGATCGCCGGCTGCGAGTCGTCCGCCGCCCGGGACGGTGACAGCGGCACGTACTCGGCCTGCCGTGTCGCCTCGTCGCCCGTCATCTCGTGAGCGAAGGCCGCGTTCACGAACTGCTGGATAGCCGGCACGCTGCGATAACTGGTCGTCAACTGCAGGACGCGCCCGCCACGCTTGGCGATCCGATCGCGAACCCTCCAGTACGTGCCGATGTCGGTGCCGCGGAACCGATAGATGGCCTGCTTCGGATCGCCGACGATGAAGAGCCGGCCGGGCACGTCGTTGGCCAGGAGCAGGAGGATCTCCGCCTGAACCGGATCGGTATCTTGAAACTCGTCGACGAAAATCCGCGTGAACTTCTCCTGCAGGTAATGGCGGACGCTGTCGTCGGTCCGGATGAGATCCCGCGCGCGCGACAGCAGGTCGGTGAAATCGAGCGCGCCGGCCGCTTCCTTGAGCGCCTGATAACGCGCCGTCGCGCCGGCGAGCTCCTGTTGCAGGCACGCCGCAAGATCGGCATCCGCGTCCTTTCG
Source organism: Acidobacteriota bacterium (assembly GCA_003222535.1). Lineage (GTDB taxonomy): Bacteria > Acidobacteriota > Vicinamibacteria > Vicinamibacterales > CAVVIG01 > QHWJ01. Next base: position 3,664 of record QHWJ01000144.1, read on the forward strand.
GAATTGCTGGAGGTCGCCCAGCAGCGCGTCGTGCGCAGCCAGCACGTCCGCGCGCGTGGCGTCCTTGCTGAACTTGTAGCCGACTCCCTTCCGCGTGCGCGAGAAGCCGCGATCGCGCGTCAGATCGACGAGGCGCGCCTCCCAGCCGTCGAAATCAACCTGTCCGAATGACTGCTCCAGCTGGATTTGACGGCTGGTCCGACGGACGGCGTCCGTGTCGACGAACAGGTTGTCGCGCGTCGACGAAGCGGCGGCGGTCAGTTCGGCGAGCCGATGAAGTGCCGCGACGTGGCGGGCGATCTCCCGCTCGCGATCGAACGCCGGCCGCGCCCACGGATGCGGAAACTCGCGCCACTCGGCAAGCGCACGCCCGGCGCCGCGCAGTCGATCGATCGGCCCGTCCGTGTCGCCGAACCCGCTCGTTCGGCGCAGCGCCCGCCTCAGGCCCTCCGGCGGATCCTGCAGCGCTTCCTGGAGCCAGGCGCGGAACGCGCGCGAGTACAGACGATCCGCCTGCGGCTCGGTCAACACGGCGAACAGCGGATCCACGCGCGCTTCGACCGGCCGCTCGCGCAGCAGCTCGGCGCAGAAGCCGTGGATCGTGTTGACATGCGCTTCCTCGAGAGTTTTGAGCGCCAGCTCGAGCCGATCTCGAATCCTGTCGTCGGAGACCTCGGCACGCCTCTGCTCCAGCGCTTCGCGCAGCCGCAGCTTCAGCTCACCCGCGGCCTTCTCGGTGAACGTGACGGCCACGATTTGCATCATGGTGGCGTGCCCGGCGGCGAGCACATGCAGGATCCGCGTGACGAGCTCGGTCGTCTTGCCGGTTCCGGCCGCGGCTTCGACAACGAGCGTATCGTTGAGATCGTCGGCGATGGCGCGGCGCGCCTCCCCATCGTCCATCACGCGCATCGTTCTTCGCCTTTCCGTGCTGTCTCCCCTTTGTGTCCTTTGTATCCTTTGTGTCCTTGTTTCATCATCGAAGTGGCCTCAGCGTTTCATCATCGAAGTGGCCTCAGCGTTTCATCATCGAAGCGACCTCAGCGTTTCATCATCGCATGGACCTCAGGGCCTCCAGGTCCGCCAGGCGTTCGCGCGATTTGCGCTTCGTGCGTTCTTCCTCGCGCGGGCCGCACACGGGGCGGAAATCGCACCACGTGCAGGCGCGCTCGCCCGGCGCGGCTGCAAGGAATCCTGTTTCGACCGCGCGATCGATAATCGCCAGCGCTTCCAGCCCCTGGCCGCGGGTGTAGTCGTTGATCGGAATCTCGTGCGCGACGAAGCCGCCTGCAGTCGTCGCGTAGAACAGACGTCCCGCGACGACTCTTCGGCCGAGGCCGCGCTCAACTGCAAGGCTGTAGAGGACCGGCTGCAGCGTCGACCCGCCGCCGACGATCAGATCCGGGGTCGATCGGTTCTTCCCCGTCTTGTGATCCGTCACGCGGAGGACGTCCAGATCCGCCCGGTGTTCGATGAGATCGACCGAGCCTCGCAGAACGAAACGGCCGCCGACGACCACCGGATCCGGCAGGCTGCGGGGATCGCGTCCTTCGTCGCTCAGGCCGAAGCTGAGCTCGAAGTACTTCGGCTGCCACGCCTGGTCGTCGGCGAGCTTCTGCACCCAGATGCCCAGGTCGCGCCGCAGCTCGTCGATCTCGTCGCGCCAGACGCGTTCGATCGCCGGCGCGAGCTTCTCGGCGTACTCCGCGGCGACGCGGTCGATGACGCCATCGAGCGTTCGAGCCGCCCCCGGAAGCCGCTCGCGCGTCACGGGCAACTCGTTGCGCCCTTCCATCGCGCGGTAGAACTCCGCCTGCGCTTTGTGAAACAGGCTGCCGCGCGTCAGCGGATCCATGCGCATGAGCGGCTCCGGCTCGTCCCATGGCTCGAGACGATGGATGGTCGCCAGCAGAAACTGGTAAGGACACGACGCGAACCGTTGCAACGCCGACAGCGAATACGGCCGGCGGCCCAGCCGATGCGCGGCGAGCGCCGCCTGGGTCCCCGGGGCGACCTTGATCAGGCCGTCGCTCGGCGACCACGCGGGCCGCCCACGCGCCCAGCGGCGGATCACCGACCGGCGCAGCGCCTCGTTCAGGCCGAGCAGGTAGTGCGCATGCCCCCTGACGGTCGCCGGCGCGCGCGCGTCGAGCAGCGGTCTGAGGATCGCGAGATCGTGCTCGAGATCGTCGATGGCCCGATCGGGATCTTCCGGCGCCGGCCACGCGAGACTCGCGCCACCTTCCGCCGCGGCTTCCGATGCCAGCACTCGGTGATCGGGGACGCGGCCGGTGATCGCACGCATCACGTCGAGCGCGTAGAACGACGGCACGCGCGCCCGTGTCTCGGCGACGTCCAGCCGTGGATACGACAGGTACAAGCGCTCGCTCGCCGCGCCAATCGCGATCTTCAGCAGCAGGCGCTCCGCGCTTCCGCGATCGTCCTGCTCAACCAGGAGCGTGCCCGAAAAAGGTGAACTCGATCCATTGCTCAAACCGGCTCCGAGCGTGGCGTTCAGCGATCGCCGCCGCTCATCGAGAAGCAGCGGATCTTCGCGCGGGCGCTGCGGCACGACGCGCTCGGCCAGCCCCGGCACGAACACCACGCGGAAGGAGCGGCCGCGCGCCTGGTGCGGCGTGCCGACGAACACCTGGCCGTAGCGGCGCGGCGCGGGCTCGCGGTCCAACGTCACCAGCCGGTCGTGCAGGACGTCGCGCGCCTCTTCGAGCGTCACCGGTCCAACATCGGCCATCGGACCGAGGTCCGCCAGCGTCTGCAGTACGCGCGATGGCCGGCGCAACGCGCGAGCCGCCAGCGCCGTGAAGCCATCGAGCCACTCACCCCACGTCGCGCGCTCGGGCCACTCGGCCAGCACGTCGATGATCGGCAATGCGAATTGCCGCAGATGCGCCAGGTTCCTCGAGTCGCGCTCGTATCGCGCGATCCGCGCGGACTCCGGCTCCTCCTTCTTCAGCTCGTCGATCCGGTAGCGATAGTCGGCCGCGAGGCCATCGAGCCGGCGCCGCCAGCGCGCCTTTCCGTCCGCGCGCGTCCGGCCGCCCACGACCGCCGACTCCACGATCAGCTCTTCCCATTTCCACGGCGACCGCAGCGTGCCGGCGACGATCGCCTCCTCGTCGTTGTCGATAGCGGGAGAGCTGGCGATGTCGTCGATCGGTTCATCGGAGGCCCGGCTCGAGCCTCGCGCGACATCCGGGTCCGCATACACCTCGTCGGATGGCCGCGCGGGGCGTTCGTCGCGCGAGGCTTCAGCCGCGCGAACCTCGTTCACGAGCGGAACCTGCCCGAGCGACAGGTACTCGTCGAAGCGCTTGGCGGACAGGCCATCGGCCGCGCACGACAACAAGGCGACAAACGCGCGACCGGCTGGATCGGGACGACGGGTGCCGCGATCGAAATAGACCGGCACGCCGCCGCGCGCGCACGCATGCTCGAGCAGCCCGAGATACTGCTGCGGCGCGCGGAGAAAGACGGCCATCTCGTCGAAGGGCACGCCGCGCGCCGCTTCGTCCAGCACGCGACGGACGATCTCCACCGCCTCGCGCCCCTCGCCAGGCGCCGAAAACAGCCGGACGTCGCCGGCGCGCTCACGCAGAGGAGGACGTTCCGTCTGGAACACGTACCGGCGCAGACACTGCAAATCTGAAATCCGAAGACCGAAATCCGCACTCTCGAGGGTTTCCACCGTGGCACCGAGCGCGAGGAGCGCGGCCCGCGCCGTCGCGTCGCCGTCGGGAACGGTGGCCAGCACGTCGGGCGAACGGGCGATCAGCGCGGCCGCGAACTCCTGTTCCGCGCGGGAATCGAGCGGCACGTCGAGGAACAGAATCGGCAGCTCCGCCCAGCGGACCTGCCCGGCACGACAGGCCTCGGCGCCCAGGCGGAACAACCCGGCCCGATCGTCTACCGCCGCCCCGTCGAGCTGCGCTTCCACTCGCGTCAACAGAGTGGCCAGGTCTGTCAGTCCTTGGTCCTTGGTGTTTGGTGCCTGGTCCGTCCCTGGTCCCTGGTCCGTCCTCGGTCCTTGGTCCGTCACTTGGAGCGCGAGCCCTTCGACTCGCCGCTCATCCTGAGCCTGTCGAAGGATGGGCGTCTCGTTCAGGACCGGCCTTTCAGGCGAGCGGCTCCCGTCAGCCGCGCCGTTCCGCTCGGCTGAAAGCCTCACGCTCCATTCGCCCTGGGTGCGCACCAACGACGTCGGACCAACACCCGCGAGCCGCAGCTCGTACAGCGTTCGCGCCAGCGCCTTTGGAAATCCGGGCATCCCCGCCACGGGCGCGAAGTAGGCGAGCTCGCCGGCCGCCCGCGCGTCGAACGCCGCCCGCGCCGCAATCGCTTCGGCGCCGGCCTGCGTGCCCGGCACGCGCCGCGCCCCCGCCAGGCGCACCGCGGCCGCGCGCGCCGCCAGCTGCGTCAGGCTGAATCGTGTGAGCCCGAAGGTGGACCCGCTGCGCCGCGCCACGGCGCGCGCCAGCTCGTCCGCCGCGCCGCGCGACGCGGCGACGATCAGGAGCTCGGTCGCTGGCGGTCGGTTGCTGAGGAACTCGCGCGCGGCGTCGAGTCGTGCCGCGGCAGATGCGGAGGTGACGATGCGCATCCACGATCTCCTTCCGGACGCCTTGCCGGACACATCGGAGGAACGCGGCGCCACGCCGCGTTGACCGTCAGAAGGTAGAACGAAGAGGAAAGAAGTTCAAGCGCGAAAAATGGATCCGTTGGCGGCATGAACATTGTAGGACTCCCGGAATTACCAACGTTCGTTTGGCCTGGGAGCGTGTGCGGCAAACATGAACACACTCCTGGCAGGCCGGCGAAAAACAGTTGGAATTCGCATGGTCGTTCCGCGCGAAGCGCGGCTACCAGGAGCCCGTGAGGCAGTACTCAGACGGGCGCTAGCACCGAGACGAATATGGTTGACCTCACACACAATGGTCACTGACGTCGTCGTGCTGATCGCCGACGCGGTTCGTCTCCGCGCGATCCGGGAAGCCTTACCGTTTCCCGGTCGTATCCTCTACTTCAACGACTCCAACCTGGCGACGGCGCTCGGAACCATTCGCGCCAATGAACCGTGTCGGATCGCACTCGACATCCAGTTCGCCCATTCCAGCACCGGCCGCGCCTTCACCGGCAAACTCCAAAGCCTGGCGACGAAGGGTTCCGAGGTGCTTCTCGTTTCGCTCGAAAACGGTTGCTGGTCGATGCATCCGATCGAGATCTCATCCGGAGCCGTCGCCGCAGCTCCCGAAACGGTTGTGGCCTCAGCATCCGCAGCCGTCGTCGCCGCATCATCTGCAGCCGTCGTTGCCACGGCATCCGGAGCCGTCGTTTCGGCCGCCGACCTGAATCTGAATCTGAACCCCAACACGCGGCGGGTGCCGCGCTTCCCCGTCGTGGATCCGCTGGCCGCCCTTGTGGATGGCAAGACGACGAGCCTCATCGACATGTCGCTGATGGGCGCTCAGGTCGTGTCGGCTCCCGTGCTCAAGCCGAATCAGCGGCTCAGGATCACGTTGCCGGACGAGGGCGACACGGTTCTCCAGGTGACGGCGCACATCGCCTGGTCGGAATTCCAGACATCGAAGAACACGCCGCTGCCCTTTTACCGGGCCGGGCTGGAGTTCACGGACGCGTCGGCGCAGGCGCTGGAAGAATACCTCAAGCGCCATTGCTCGGACGCGCCCATTCCTCCACACCGCTGAGGATCGACTGGCGGATCCGCCGTCCGTTGACCGGTCCGCCGTGGAAGAACGCGGCCGGCGTCATCACGCGTCCCTCTTGAACACCTGGCCGTCCTTGATCACGAACTGCACGTTCTTCAGCGCCTGGACGTCGTCGAGCAGATTGCCGGGCACGCAATCATGTCGGCGAAGAATCCCGCCTTGATGGGACCGCAGATCTTCTCGGTCTCGCTAACTCTGTAGCCGTTGATCATCATCGCGCGCAGGATGTCGGCGTTCGGAATGCCGGCATCCTTCCACGTCTTCAGAAACTCGAGACACTTCGCCGCGCGTCTGGTGGGTAAGGCGTAGCCTACCCGACCCACCAGACCTACGAGACCTACGCGACCTACGCGACCTGCCCGGCCGATCCGTCGTCAGGGCTGCGAAGTACTCGTCACACGACCATCAGCGGCCCGTGTGTACTTATTGAACCAGCTCATCATGTAGAGCTGCGTTCGGATGTAGTTCGATGGCTTCGATCCGGTGCCGTGATATTCCTCGTTGAACTGCAGCAGCTTGACCGGCACACCCTTCATCTTCAGCGCCGCGTAGTACACCTCGGTCTGCGGCATCGGTGTCAGGCGATCCAGCACGCCGGTCATCAGGACGAGGTGGAATTCACCTCTTCGATCT
>QHWJ01000422.1 GCA_003222535.1 Acidobacteriota bacterium
GCCGGAAAGAATCTTTTCGAAGTTGGGAATACTGGGGTCTGATGCGGACATATCACCTCTGGAGGTACACTACATGCAGAACGAACCGAAAGGGCAGTTTGGAGACGCGAATCGACAAGGAGACACTCCGACGTCGAAGCGGGTCGACCGGCATCTGTTCCTGAAGGAGGTGGCGGGCGGCCTGGCCGTTTCCCTGTTGTGCGGAGGAGTCGCCGCCGCTCAAGGCAACAGCCCCACCCAGTTGCGCCGGTTCATCGACCAGCAGGTCGGTGGCATCCAGAAAATGCTGGTCCCGGCGCACAATACCGAGCTTCCGCAGCCACGGCTTGCCAATGGAAGCCCTGACCCCCAGTTCCAGACAACCGAAGCCAAGCGTTACCTCGGGAAACTGCTGTTTCACGAACCGGCGCGAGCGACCAGGATTATCCCGGAATTCGGTGGCATCCCCGAACACAGCGGAACCGCGTCCTGCGGAACCTGTCATCTCGGTGAGGCGGCATCGAAGTCCGGCACGCTCCTCAACTTCGCGACGGGCGGGGCGGGGCGAGGCTACACGGACGCCGCCGGGAACTTCATTGCGCGCCGGCGGCCGCTTGCGGACCTGCCGATCCTGCGGCAGACCCCTCTCTTCCCGGGCGACGCGCTGGTGGACGAGCTGCCCACGCTGACAGACATCTACCTGCTCGCGGACGGCACGATCGAAGTGAGCACTCCAGCGCGGGGTCGCCGCGCTCTGCCGGGCGATACAACAGACACCCGTCCGGCCGCGATTCAGCTGCTGGCAACTGGTCGACTCGATGCCCTGGACAGCGTCGCGCGAAATCCGCTGAGCATCATCGGAGCCGCCTTCAACAACCGCCTCTTGTTCGGCGGGCTCGCAGGCGAGCCCGACGAGACGCACGGTGCCCTCAACCCGTTCCACCATCCGGCGCAGGAGAGCGTGGCTCTCCTGCTGCTCGACGCTCACCGGCTGCTGGACGATGATCCTCTGCGCGGCCCGGTGCGTTTCCAGTCGGCCGTGCTGGAGCAGATCCCGGTCTATCGGAAGCTCTTCCGCGAGGCGTTTCCCTCGGAGGCCGCCATGGCGACAGGATGCGTTCCAGAGTCTGCTCCTGTTGCCGGCGCTTGTGACAATCTCATCAACAACCTCACCATCGTCCGGGCGACGGCCACCTTCATGCGAACGGTCGTCACACGAAACACGCCTTGGGATCGGTTGCTGGCCGGTGAGAACGGCGCGCTGACGCCCGCGCAGCGGCGTGGCGCCAGACTGTTCTTCACCTCCGCGCGGAACGGCGGCGCGGGGTGCTACACCTGCCATAGCGGCCCCATGCTGAACAAGCAGGTGGACGACCCCGACCTGGCCGGCGTCGGTCACTTCGTGGAGGAGAACTTCTTCAACCTCGGGCTTGGCGACCACCCGCTCCAGGCCCTGAATCGCGCGGCGAGGAATGATCCCAACCACCTCGATGAGGGCCGGCGCGAAATTACGTTCCGCGACAGCGACGCTTTCAAGTTCCGCACGCTGACGCTGCGGCAGCTCCGGGACGCCAGATTCTTCTTCCATAATGGCTCGTTCACGAGCGTCAAGGACGTGGTGCGGTACTTCAACGCCGGTGTGCCGCAGAACGCGCAGGCCGCCGCGGCCAGCACGTTCACGACCCGCTTTTCGCACCCCCGCGGGCCCGGCTCGCCGCGCGGCCTGGGCCTGAGCGACGATCAAGTGGACGATCTCACCGACTTCATCGAGAACGCCCTGGACGATCCCGCATTCGTGCACTTCGATCCGAACTCCACGACGGACACGATCAAGTTGAACGAGCGCGACGTGACTTACTCGGTGTACCGTCCCGACCTCGCGGCGCTCGGCGCCGTCGACGGCCGGCCAGGCAGCGGCCGACCGCAGGACAACGACGATGCCCTGTCGAGACGTGACGCCGGACTCGAGTTCCTGGACGTCACCAACCAGGTGAGCGTCGCATTGATCGCGGGTAGCTCACGCCGTGATGACGATGATGGCGACCGCCCAGGTGCTGACGGCGACCACGAGGGAGAACGGCATGGCGGACGCGGAGGCGCAGATCGAGATGACGAACGCCAGCGGCAGGACGAGCACCGGTGATCCCTATCGCCGCGTGTTCCTGCCCAACGGTGTTCTCGCACCGGGTCAGAGCATCGACGTGACGCTGCGCTTTAGACGGCATCGGCAATCGCCGCCGGTGAGCTTCACGCTGACGCTGCTGTCCGGGCAGGGCAACCCGTAGCCTTTGGCCGTCGATTGCAGCCGGATCCGCCTACGGCGCACATGCTGAGCCCGGGACTTCGCGTCGGCGAGGTCTCGGGTCTTGCATTTTTCCCGATCCGTCGATGCCCGTCACGGCCACGAGGCGGGTTCGCGCCGCCGGAGCATTCCGCCTCGCCTCCCGGATGCGCTCGCTTACAGCCGTGATGTCACAGACCGATGATGAAGTGAATGGCTCACATGGCGCCGTACGCGACCGGCGCGCCGGCGATGAGGCTCGGGAGCAAATAGCCGATTGCCTTTCGATGCACGAGGTGGCTGTGCGCCTGCATGTCTCACCTCGTTGTTCTGTGCTCATGCCGAGCACACCAAGGTAAACCTCGCTGCGCGAGGCGGTTAACACCGCCCTTGACCCGCCCTGCGCGCTTCCACTGGCTTGCTTTTATCGGTGCCAAGTGGACCAATTTGAAGCCGCCCTTTTGGACCAATTTCAAACCGGCTTCGACACGGCGAACTGCGAAACGCGGCATCGCCCGAACCTTACCGACGAACTCCGTACGGTGTATCGTCAACGATCTCAGGCAAACCGTCACCGTCTATATCTTCCCACCCCAAGAGAACCGGCGCAGCCATGAATGGCTCAAATCCGAGCTTCGTCTCGCCGCATGAGGGCGACCAATCGTGATCCCAACCCCACTGGTGCGCGACCTCGTGGTGATAGGCAACGCGCGCCATGGCCGTCCATTCTGGTTGCGCTAGCTCAGATGTCCAATGGCCGAAATTGCCGACATACACGTCGCCATTCGGTGGAGTCGACAGGCCACCCGCGAAGTGGGCCGGGTCTGGGTCGATCGCGATCACTAACTGATAACCCGTCGGCGAAACACCTCGGCTGGCGGCTGCGGCGCGGACGTCCGTCAGTCTTCGCGGATCCCCGATCGCCTCCCGCGGGACGACAATATTGGTGTTCTCAAACACAACAAGGGGTGCTGCATATCCGCGGCCGCGAGCAAACGCGGCATGATCTTCATTGATCTGCTTCTGCGCCTTCTCAAAGAGCTCAATACCGTCCGCGCTCACAGTGGCACCGTACCTCACGATAACGACGAGTGTCTTGAATGTACCCGCCGGCGTGATCACGGTCGAGACCCGCTTTGCGGTGACGACTGTTCCGTCGTGGGAAAGATACATTTCCAGCAGGGTTGAGCGGTTTCCTGGCCTCCTAATATACGCCGTCGTAGTCAGATGGCCATTCCGCGAGCAATCCACCGAGCGTTCGTCATTGAAGATTGCCGGAATCGGAACTCGTTCTCCGAACTCGCGCTGGTACTTGTCACGCACGACCGATCCGACCGGCGGCAGCGTGGGCAAGCCTGCATTTGACGTCGGCGCAAAAGGACGTGTGAACCGCTCGGTAATGTGATTGTCCTTACGTCCGCTGTCATCGCGATATCGAGCAGCGACCTCGACGAGAAGCGCCTGACCATCATGCCGGAAGATCGCCGAACGTTCGACAGGGCCGTCCAATGTCGCTTTCAATTGCCCGGCTTGGCCCAGTTCTGTGGAAGGTTCGACAACTCTGAGTGGGCGTGGAGGCCAATGGCAGTCCGTCGGCTGGCAGGCGCCCCACACTTCCACAAACGAGTCGGCGTCGCTGCGCAATATAGCAACCGCCGCGATGCCGTTGGTTGAATCGGTGGATATCCAGAATCCTTCGATTGGCGGTAGAGTGGCTGCAAGCGTCTGCGGCAACTGCTCGGGACCTGCAACGAACGGGATCTCGTCCTGGGTGACACGATGGGTTAATGACGCATTTCGGATCGCAAACCCATTCCGCAACACCAGCTGCCGTTCTTGCGCACGGTCTATCTGTAGTTGCGAAAGATCCGGCGAGCCCTTCGGTCGAGCCACGCCGTAGATCATAATGGCTGCGACGACGACGACGCACGCGCCACTCAATCGGAACTTCATGACGCTCCACACGATTTCGCCGATCTCAATCAGGCGAAGAACG
>QHWJ01000423.1 GCA_003222535.1 Acidobacteriota bacterium
GGAGGGAAATGGCCGCTTCAAGGTGCCGACGCTCCGCAACATCGAGCTGACGGGGCCGTACTTCCACAACGGCGGACAGGCGACGTTGGCGCAGGTGGTGGACTTCTACAACCGCGGTGCGGACTTCGCCGGGGCCTTCACCGATGGGCAGGTCCGCCCGATCGGTCTGACCTCGGTCGAGAAAGCGGACCTCGTGAACTTCATGCTGAGCCTCACGGACAACCGCGTTCGGACCCGCAAAGCGCCGTTCGACAGTCCGTCGCTGTGTGTGCCTGATACCGGCTTGTCCGATGGTGTGACCAATACGATTTGCATTCCGGCCGTGGGTGCCGCTGGTGGCGCACCGGCGGCAGCCTTCCAGCCCTAAGCGGGCGGCCGGGTCGCCAGGTCTGCGCGTCGGGGCGACACGCAGATCGGGCGCCTGGTTTTGGGGATCGCGAGACAAGGGCTACGCGCGCCGCGGAGGCGGCGCGCGTAGGACAAAGTTCCAACGGAGCTCGCCGACCCGATCGGTTGCCAGACTGTAGACCTCAAATAATCTGACGGCAGGATTTGTCGATTGTCACCGGGCGGCCCGCGTCACATCCGTTCGCTGAGTACGGTTATGTCCAGTCGAATACACAACGGCCTGATGTCGATGGTGAAGCGCTCCTCGGAGAGCGAGCCACTGGTGCAGGCCTTAGTAACGAAGCTTCGCCTGGAACGAAACCGCACGCGTCTGTTTCGTTCGCACGAAGTCAGCTCCTCTGGTGGACGCCTCAAACCGCCGAGTGACGATCCGTCGGAGAGCGAATCGTCGTTACGAGGCGGCCGCCGTGCGGCCGCTAAGACAGTTTCTAACTAATGTGTGACTTAATTCTTATCGTTCGCTTCTAAAAGTGACATTTTCGGTACTTCGCCGACTTTAGACACCCTCACAGGTGAACTTAGTCTGCCGAACGCGATCACTTAGTCTCCCTTTTTTTTGGAAAGTAGCGTCCAGGACAAACTATTGATCCAAAGCTCCACGTGGCCGCTGTATTGTGACGAAAGTTTTCGTGCGTGCGAGATCGGCGCGGCAACAGGCAGCATCACACAGTGGAGGATGAAGAATGGATCGACGAAAGCGATGGACGGCGGTACGGGTTCTGGTCGCGGGAGGAACTCTCTGTTACGGCGTGCTGCTCGGCCGCGCCGTGACGAATGTCAGTGGTGATGGAGGTAGTGGAGGAGGGGACGCGGCGCAGTTCTCCCTCGCAGGGAAGAGACCGGCGGAGCCGGACCTTGCCAACTTCGTCAAGGATCGCGCGGCGGCGATCCGATTGGGCAAGGCGTTCTTCTACGACCAGCAGGCCAGCGGAGACGGCGTGCAGGCGTGCGCGAGCTGCCACTTCAGCGCCGGAGCGGATACGCGCGTCCGGAACAGCCTGAATCCCGGCGCGAACGGTGCGTTTGGGGCCATCACAGGTGTGTTCACCACAGGTCCGAACGCGACGCTCGTCGCCGCGGACTTCCCGTTCCACAAGCTGAGCGATGCGAACAACACCCGCTCGGCGGTCGTCAGGGACACCGACGATATCAGCGGGTCGCAGGGCGTGTTCCTGCGCAGCTTCGTGCAGATCGGCTTCGGCTCGCCGGCGTCCGATGTGTGCAATTCGGTGCCCGACCCCACCTTCAACGTCCACGGGACCAACGTGCGTCGAGTGACGGGCCGCAACACCCCGACGAACATCAACGCCGCGTTCAACTTCCGCAACTTCTGGGATGGTCGCGCGCGTAACGAGTTCAACGGCGTGGATCCGCACGGCGCCGCCACCGCCAATGCCGTGATTTTCCGGACGGTCGGTGGAGTCCCCAAGCCGGTGAAAATCCTGCTTCGCAACTCCAGCGCGGCGTCGCAGGCCGTGGGCCCGCCGAACAACATTACCGAGATGTCGTGCGATGGCCGCTCGTTCCCGCAGCTCGGGCGCAAGCTGATGAACCTGATCCCGCTCAATGGACAGAAGGTCAACCCGACCGAAAGCGTGCTCGGCGGGCTGGCGAATACGTCCGGCGGCGGCAGGGGCCTCAACGCGACGTACGTGGGTATGATCCAGGACGCGTTCAAGAATGATCTGTGGGACGGCGGATCCGTGCAGATGGAAAACAACTTCTCGCTCTTCTGGGGGCTCTCGATCCAGTTGTGGGAGGACACGCTCATTTCCGACAACGCCCCCATCGATCAGTTTGCGGCGGGCAACACGGCCGCGCTCAGCGCGAGTGCCGTGCGGGGCCTGGGCCTCTTCACGGGAAAAGGCCGCTGTTCGCACTGCCACAAGGGACCGACCTTCAGCGACGCGGCCAACGGTGAAGGCGGGCAAGCCTTCGCCAACACCGGCGTCCGTCCCGTCGCCGACGACACAGGTGACATTCTGGAGGGACATGCCCGCTTCAAGACGCCCACGCTCCGCAACGTGGAGCTGACGGGGCCGTACTTCCACAACGGCGGACAGGCCACGCTGGCGCAGGTCGTGGACTTCTACAACCGCGGTGCTGACTTCGCCGGGAATCTCACCAATTCGCAGATTCGCCCGCTCGGTCTGAGCTCGGGCGAGAAAGCGGACCTCGTGTCCTTCCTGTTGAGCCTCACCGATGAGCGCGTTCGGAACCGCAAAGGGCCCTTTGACGGTCCGTCGATATGTGTGCCTATTGACGGTTTGTCCGACGGTGTGTCCAATACGCGGTGCATACCGGCCGTGGGTGCCGCTGGTGGCGCACCGTTTGTGGCCTTCCAG
>QHWJ01000274.1 GCA_003222535.1 Acidobacteriota bacterium
GTAGGGCGAAGGCTTTCAGACGAGCGGCAGGTTCGCGTGGGTCGCGCAGGTCGGCCAGGTCGGGTCGGGCGAATGGTAGGGCAGAAGGGCGCGACAGGCAGGCGGGGCGGGATGGGCGGGACAGGCACGACGGCGGGACGGGAAAGATCGGCGGGAGGCGCGAGTAGGCCCGTGGCGAAGACCGTTTACTACATTGGCAGACTCGCACAGCTCGCGGGTATGTGGCTGCTGCTCGTCGACGTGGTCACGGCGGGTCCGCTCGGGCCAAATCCGAAGCTGTTTGGCGCCGGAGTCGCCGTGTTCGTCACAGGATGGGGTCTGACGCGCGCGGTCAAGGGGACCTAATGTCCGGCCACAGCCGGACTGTGCTCGACACGGCACAATCGCATCGCGAGAGAGTGGGCGTTCGCCCGCACCCGTAAGCAGTCTGGTCTCAGCGCTTTCCAGGCGAAAAAGGCCATCCGGTATCGACCGCGCGTGTCTCTTGCACTCGAATGCGGAAGGACAAAGCTGTAAGTCCGGCCGATTCGAGTCGGTCAGGGCCCCTTCTCCGAACGTGGAGTACCCGATGGTTTCGCGGCGCCTTGTGTTTTTCACGTCCACGCTCGCCACGGCCGTCTCGTTTTTCACGCTTGGCGTGATGCACTCGCGGCGCACGGAGGCACGCGCGTCGTACGAGGCGAAGCTCGACGCGATTCGAGACGAGGTGCACTCGGGCCTCGAAAGGACGCAGCGCTCGGACGCCGTCGTGACAGCTGGAAACAGCGGGAGGATCGCCGGCACAGCGGATTCGGCCGAGCTTTCCCGCGCGCGCATGGTGGCCCAGATCAAGCAGGAGCTGCAGAGCGAAATGGGGCTGCTGCCTGTTCATCTGCTCCGCGACCGCCGACCGAGCTTCGTCGAGCTCTATTCGTACGACAGCCTGGGGAAAACCAACTACGGAACCGCCGGCTATCTCGGCGGCGGGTACTTCATCACGGTGAAGCACGCGGTCATCGCGCTGAAGGACGAGGACGATCGGCAGAACAACCGCAGGATCACGTCGGTGAAGATCGTGTATCACGGCAAGGAGATTCCGGCGAGGGTCGTCGACGCCGGCGATGCCGAGGCGGAGGTCCACAGCGGCGATTGGGCGATCATCAGGACGCGCGATCTCGATCTCCCGCCGCTGCGCGTGGACTCGGCGTTCGCGTACGATTTCGCCGATCCGATCTTCCGGCTGGGCAACGACTACTCGAAGGGCATCATCCTGTCGACCGGCTACGTCGGCCAGAAAACGTCGAACGGCCTCGTGACGTGTCTGACCGACGGCCACCCCGGCGTGTCGGGTGGCGGCGTCCTCGACCAGCGCGGCGACCTCGTCGGGATTCCGATCGGCCGGATGCAGGGCGACTATCGCTTCTCCTTCATCCTGCCGATTCGCGCCGAGATGCTCCGGAAGCTGCCGGCCCACGACCAGGCCGAGCCGCAGCACGTCGTCGCCGGCGAGCAATAGCCCCTGAAGCAGCGCGAGCTGCTGCGGCGGGACACTCGACGGTTGCCAGGCAGGGTGGTGCCTGGTGGCTGCGCTTCACAGCTGCCAGCACACAAGATCTCGAAAGTCGCGCACACCTATGCGCTCCGCACAGGCACAGCGCGTGCCAGCACCCTTGCCGCGAAGTTTTCGAAGCACCCTGCAGCGGAGTCGAGCACCCTACAGCGAAGGTGCCAAGCACTCTGCTGCGCGAGCTCTCAGCCCTGCCAGCCCGTGGCCCCTGTCGGGAAGGCGGCCGGTATAATCGTGCATGATTAGACACCGGACACCCGGTTTTCTCTGCGTGTGTCTCGTGGCAGCCACGACTGCCTGCCACGCGCCCGGGGAGCAGGCGAAGCCAGCGCCCGCACGGGAGTCGTCCGACGCGCGCGTTCGCGCGCTCGCCGACGCTTACCTCGCCGGATACTTCGATCGAAATCCCGACGGGGTGACGCTGTACGGCATCCCCGGACGCCATCACGACCAACTGCCGGACAACTCGCTTCACGCGCTCAAAGCCTGGGAAGCCAAAGAGGACAGCTGGCTCGCGCAGGTCAAGCAGATGGATCCCGCGACGATCGACGCGGCGCCTCTGCGTGGCACCTACGCGATCGTGCGCGAGGCGCTCGAAGGCTCCGTCGGCAAGCGCGTGTGCCGGGACGAGGTGTGGAACGTCAGTCAGATGACCGGCTGGCAGGTGAATTACGGCTATCTCGTCACGATTCAGCCGGTCGGCAGCGACCAGGCGCGGAGCGAAGCGCTCGCACGCTGGAGCCGGCTGCCGGATTACATCGACACCGAGATCGTCAACCTCCGCGAGGGCTTGACGGCCGGCTACTCCGCGCCGAAAGGCAACGTCCGCATCGTCATCGACCAGTTGAACAGCCTGATCGCGACGCCGACGGCAGAGTCCCCGTTCGACTCGCCGTCGCTGCGCGACAAGACGCCGCCCTTCGTGAAGCAGTTCGACGTGCTGCTGCGCGGCCCGATTGTGGCGGCGTTCAAGCGGTATCGCGACTTCCTGGAGAAGGAATACCTTCAGGCGGCGAGAGAAGCGATTGCGGTGTCGGCGAATCCGAATGGCGCCGCCTGCTACGACGCGTCGGTCCGGTACCACAGCTCGCTGCCCGTGCCGGCGAACGATGTCCATTCCACCGGGCTGCAGCAGATCGAGCGCCTCGACGCCGAAATGAAGGCCATCGGCGAGCGGTCGTTCGGCATGAGCGACGTGCCGAAGCTGCTGCAGCAGGCGCGGACCGACAGGAAATACCTGTTCAAGAGCCGTGAGGATTCGATCGCGTACTCGCAGGCCGCGCTCGTGCGCGCCAAGGCCGCGATGCACGACACCTTCGGTCTGCTGCCGAACGCCGATGTCGTCATCCAGCCGTATCCGAAATGCTCGGCATGCTGGAGATCCGCAAGGCGCGTGACGAGGCGCAGCAGGCGATGGCACAAAAGTTCGACATCAGGAGCTTTCACGATCGCGTCCTCGAGGACGGCGCCGTGCCGGTCAGCTTTCTACACGAGAAGATCCGGATGTGGGCGACCAGGAACCGAGGACTCTAGTCGCCGCCGGCGCCTTTGAATTGATCCTCCTCCTCGGCGAACAGCACATTGAAGCTGGTCAGCGTGCCGTAGCAGCCGCTGATATACCCCTGCAGCCGCACTTTCACATCGTCGGGAAGCTCGGCGCTGTTGATCTGCTGTTCCATCGTGCGCAGCCGGTTCCGCAGCATCACGACTTTGTGAAAGAACGTCTCGATCGGCCACGTCTTTTCCTGCAGCCCGGGCGAGCCGGGGCGCAGGACGAGCGTGCCGCCGCGCCATTTATCGGCGGGCGCGACCGGCGTGACGCCGGCCTCTTCACGAATCACTCGGCGGAGCAGCAGCTCGAGATCGGCCTCTCGATCGGGCGTCATCGTCGGACCCGTCCTTTCGCGCTCGCTGACGATTGGGAATGGCTCGGGAACGGAGCGCGATCGCGGGCCCGCTGCCACCGCGTGACGTTGAGGTTGATCGCTCCCCCCGCGACGTTGAGGTTGATCGGGGTATCGGGCGCCCCTCTCAGGGGCACCGCCCCGCGAGGCCGGCGCGGGCGAGCCGGGAACCGCTCCGACGCGCGGGCCGCCACGGTAGTTGTGCTCGCTGTGGCAGAATCCGCAGTCCACACGGATGGGCCGCCCGCCGGCATCGGCTGCGACGACCGTGTGCATGCGATCCGTCTTGCAGGCGCGACAGAAATCCTCGATCGATTCGCCCGCACGGTAACGGCGGCCTGATGGGTCCATGGCGGATGCTATGATCGCAGACGCGCGGGAGACGCACAAATGAAGCGAGACGAGGGCATTCTGTTCAGCGGCGGCGCGGTGGGAGCGGAGGCGGCATTCGGCGCGTCGGCCGAGCACCACGGCGTCGAGGAGGTGAATTTCACGTTCGAGGGCCACACGATCGACCGGCACCGCGGCGTCCGCGTCCTGAATCACGAGGAGCTGCAGGCGGGCGACGTCAGCCTCGCATATGTGTCGCGTCTGATGCACCGGCGGTTCACCGATTCGCCCACCATTCGAAAGGTGCTTCAGACGCTCTGGTATCAGGTGAACAGCGGCCAGGAAATCTACGTCATCGGGACGATTCTCGACGACGGGACGGTCCGGGGCGGCACGGGGTGGGGCGCCGAGTTCGCCAAGCTGTGCAACAAGCCGCTGCACGTGTTCGATCAGGAGAAGAACGGCTGGTTCACGTGGAGCGGCGAAGACTGGCAGAAGCGCAGCTCCTCGAACGGACCGCTGATCACGCACCAGCATTTCACCGGAACCGGGACGCGCACGATGCAACCGAACGGCAGGCGCGCGATCAACGAGCTTTTCAGTCGGTCGTTCGGCGCTTCTTCTTGATCTCTTCCCACCCGTCCAGCCGCCGTCTGATTTCCTTCTCGAACCCGCGCTCGGTGGGTTCGTAGTACTTGCGTCCCTCGAGGGCGCTCGGCAGGCACGACATGTCGGCGATCGCGTCCGCCTCGCGGTGCGCGTACTTGTAGCCCTTCCCGTACTGGAGGTCCTTCATCAGCTTCGTCGGCGCATTGCGGAGGTGCAGGGGCACGGGCTGCGCGACGTCCTTGTGCGCGTCCTCGGCGGCGCGGCTGTAGGCCTCATACACGGCGTTGCTCTTCGGCGCCGTCGCGAGGTAGAGCGCCGCCTGCGCCAGCGCCGTATTGCCCTCGGGCATGCCGATGAAATGCACCGCCTCTTTCGCCGCGACGGCGACGGCCAGCGCCTGCGGGTCGGCGTTGCCGATGTCTTCCGACGCGAACCGCACGAGCCGCCGCGCGATATACAGGGGATCCTCGCCCGCCTCGACCATGCGCGCGAGCCAGTACACGGATCCGTCCGGATCGCTGTTGCGCATCGACTTGTGCAAGGCGGAAATCAGGTTGTAATGCTCCTCGCCGGACTTGTCGTACAGGAGGGCGCGACGCTGGATCGTCTGCTCGACCTGCGCCACGTCCACGCGCCGCTCGCCGTCGACGGTGGGCGCGGCCGCGACGCTCAGCTCCAGCAGATTCAGGGCCGAGCGGGCATCGCCGTTGGCGTAGAGCGCGATCGCGCCGATCGACTCGTCGTCAACCGTCACTCGCTCATGGCCCAGGCCGCGGTCGGCGTCCGAGAGCGCGCGCTGCAGAATAGACACGACCTCCTCGACCGTCAGCCCGTGGAGCACGAACACCTTCGAGCGTGAGAGGAGCGCGGCGATGACTTCGAACGACGGATTCTCGGTGGTCGCGCCGATGAGCACGATGTCGCCGGCCTCGACCCGCGGCAGAAATGCGTCCTGCTGCGCCTTGTTGAAGCGGTGGATCTCGTCGATGAACACGATCGTCCGTCGTCCAGCCGATCGCCGCAGCCGCTCGGCTTCGGCCATGACGTCGCGGATTTCCTTGATACCGGCGAGCACCGCGCTGAACGAGACGAAGCGCGCCCTGGTCGTGTCAGCGATGATCCGGGCGAGCGTCGTCTTGCCGGTGCCGGGCGGGCCCCAGAGGATGATCGACTGCAGCAGATCGCGCTCGATGGCCTCGCGCAGCGGCTTCCCTCGCGCGAGCAGATCCTGCTGTCCCACGAACTCGTCGAACGTCCGCGGACGCATGCGCTCGGCGAGCGGCGCAGGGGCCACGGGTCCGCGAGGTTCCTCGTCTGGAAACAACGTATCCATTCACATATCTATCCGCCACGAAGAACACGAAAAACACAAAACGACGAAATCAATCGAGTACTAAGCTAATCGCTGCCGCCGTACTTCGTAGAGGATGATCGCCGCGGTGACCGCCGCGTTGAGCGAGTCGACCGGTGGCTGCATGGGGATCGTCACGCAGACGTCGGCGGCGTCGACGAGAGAGGGCGAGAGCCCCTGGCCCTCGCCGCCGATGAGGACGGCCACGGGTCCCGTGAGGTCGACCTCGAAGACGGACTGGCCGTCCCGCGGAACAGCGGCGACGATGCGGCAGCGGCGGCCCCGGGCGTCGGCGACGGCCCTGTCGGCGCCGACGCCGTGCATGGTCGGGAGTCGAAGCGCGCTGCCCATCGATCCGCGCAGCGCCTTCCAGCCCCACGGGTTGGCCGACGCGGCGGCCGCGATCACGCCGGTGGCGCCCGCGGCCTCGGCCACTCGCACGATCGCGCCGACGTTCCCGGGATCCTGAACGTCGATCGCCACGACCACCAGCGGCGCCTCACCGGCGTAGAGCTGCCCGTCGCCGATCGCGGGACGGTCGGCGAGCGCGACGATGGAGCTCGAGGATCGCACGGGGCTCATCGCATCCATGACCGGCGCGGAGACAGTGGCCACTTCGACCTGCATGCGGGACAGCGCGGCGAGCAGTTCGCTCACGTCGTCTTTTTCGCGCGATGCCGGCGTGACGACCGCAAGGCGGATGGTGAGGCGGGCGCCGACGGCGTCGGCGACCAGATGCGCACCGTCGAGAAGGATCGGTCCACCGTCCCCGCGCGCGGCGTCGCGAAAGCGCACCACGAGCGGGTTCTGCCGGCTGGTAATGGTCACTCGGGAAAGGATAACACTGTGGTACGATTGGCCGGCTCAGGGCGGAACACGAGATGAAAGACCGGTTGATCAAGAAGTTCGAAGACGAGATTCAGGCGCTCAACCACGAGCTCAAGCTGGAGCTGCCGAAGGAAATCAAGCGCGCGCGCGAGCTGGGCGACCTGCGCGAGAACGCTGAATACCACGCCGCGAAGGAGCGCCAGCGTCTCGTCGAATCCCGCATCAGCATGCTGCAGAAGCGCGTTGCCGAGATCGCGCTCATCAACGTCGATCGCATTCCGAAGGACCGCGCCGGGTTCGGTTCGACGCTGCACGTCGTCGAGGGTAACGGCGAGAAGATGACGTTTCAGCTCGTCATGCCGGAAGACGCCGACGCGGAGAAGGGGCTGATCTCCACGACGTCACCCATCGGTCGCGCGCTGATCAACAAGGAGCCCGGGGACTCCGTCAAGGTCACGACGCCGGGTGGGATGCGCGAGTTCGAGATCGTGAAGCTCATCACCATTCACGACGAAGCCGCCGGATGACGGATCGGTTTGCCGCCGGTCGGTCAGCGTCGCCTCCGACTCCCGAACTCTACTCTCCGCTCCGCCAGACCGCGCTCGTCCTCGCCGGAACGGGAACCGCCGGGGCCTATCACGCCGGCGTGCTGCGCGCGCTCCATGAAGCGGGCGTCAAGCTCGATATCGTCGCCGGGCAGGGCGTGGGCGTCATCGGCGCGCTGTTCGCGGCGGTAGACGGCGCGCAGCGGTTGTGGGACGAGAAGGGGTTCTGGCGGTCTGCCGCGGTCCGGACGCTGTACGGCTGGCGGATGGTGCCGACAGTCATCGTGTGCGGGCTGGCCGCATCGCTCGCCATCGTGGCGGTACCGATCGCCGCCGTCGCCGCCGGCTCCATAGTCTTTCCCATCGATTTTTTGGCGAAGATGGTCGGCGCCGCCGGCGCGGTGGGTCTCGTCGACGTGTATCTCCGGACAGCCCAGGCCGCGTTCACGCCCGAGGCGTTGCCGACCTGGCTGCCACGGCTCGTCCTGCTGGTGCTCGGCTCAGCCGGCATCGCGGCGCTCGCCGACGGCTGGGTGAATGGCCGTCGCCGGAGCCGCGGCGGACGCGGTGAACGGGGACCGCTATGGTGGCGGGCCGCAGGCGCGCCCCTGTCGTCGGCCGCCGCGATTGAGCAGTGCTGGCGCGTGATGTGGGACCTCGTGCGCGGCGCCACGCAATTGAAACAGCCGACGCCCGCCGAGCTCGGACGGCGTTACATGGAGATGCTCACCGAGAACATCGGTCAGCCCGGCTTCCGGGAACTGCTCGTCGTCGTCCATGACGTCGACGCCCATCGCGATTTGATCTTCGCGCTGGTCGGCGAGGATCGCCGCCGCGATCTCATTCGACGGCCGACGAGTGACGCGGCGGACGTGCGGCGCGCCGAGGTCTTCGATCTCGCGACGGTCGCCCGCGATCATCTGCCGGACGCCGTGGCCGCCGCGCTCACGATCCCGCTGGCGACCGAGTGGCACAGGGTCACGTTTGCGCCGGACGCCTACTGGCGCGGCGAGACGCACCGGCTGTGCGACCGCCCGTCGAGCGTGATCCGGCTGATCGACGAGCTGATCGATCTCGGCGTCGAGCAGATTGTGCTGGTGTCGGCGGCGCCGGAATCGCGCGGTCCGCACGCCCTCGCGGCGGCGCGGCTCGACGGCCGCGGGCGGCTGGGCGAGTATCTCCAGTCGACCGAAGCCTCCATCGTCCGCGACGCGACGACGACGACCGGCGGCGTGCGCATTTTCACGGTGCGGCCATCGCACAATCCGATCGGTCCGTTTGATTTCGACGGCGGCTACGACGATCGATCGCACCGGCGGCAGGGCCTCGGCGAGCTGATGAGCCGCGGGTACGAGGACGCGTATCACCAGTTCGTCGAGCCCGTCGTCGGCGCCTCGGGTGAGCGGGTAGGAATATGAAAGTCTGAAGTCTGAAGTCTGAAGTCAGCAATCCGCCATTGGAGATGCTATGAAGGGCGCGGCCACGGAGCTGATTCACGCCGGAGAGGTGGATCGCGGCGTCGCGACGCCGTTGACGACGCCAATCTACGAGACCACGACGTTCGTCTTCGACAACGCGCAGGAAGTGGCGGCATACAACGAGGGGCGATCGGCGAGATTCCTGTATTCCCGCTACACGAACCCCACCGTCGTCAGCGTCGAGCAGAAGCTGGCGGCAGTCGATCACGCCGAGGCGGCGCTGGTCTTTTCATCGGGCATGGGCGCCACTGCGACCATCCTGCTGGCGCACCTCAAGGCGGGCGACGAGATCCTCTGCGGCGCCGCGATCTACGGGGGCACGCTGCATCTGCTGCACGACCTGCTGGCGAAGCTGGGCATCGTGCCGCGGTTCATTTCGCTGGACGAGCTTGCCAACCTCGATCGCGTGTTCACCGACCGTACGCGGATGGTCTGGTTCGAATCGCCCATCAACCCGACGCTGCGCTGCGTGGACATCCGGCGCGTGTCCGAGGCGTGCCGGGCGCGCGGGGTGACGTCAGTCATCGACAACACGTTCGCCAGCCCGATCAATCAGCTGCCGCTCGCCCTCGGGATCGACCTGGCCATGCAGAGCGCGACGAAGTACCTCAACGGCCACAGCGACGTGACTGGCGGTGTGGTGACCGGCTCGACGGCGCTCGTCGCGCCGATCGAGAAGGCGCGCCGGCTGGTGGGGACGGTCATGGACCCCCAGCCGGCCTACGCGCTCGGCCGCGGCCTCAAGACGCTGCCGTTGCGCGTCGCGAAGCACAACGGGAATGCGCAAGCCGTCGCGGAGTTCCTCGAGAGCGACCACCGGGTCGGCCAGGTCTACTATCCGGGCCTGACGTCGCATCCCGATCACGAGATCGCCGAGCGGCAGATGTCGGGGTTCGGCGGGATGGTCTGCTTCGACCTCGACGGCCGGTACGATCGCGCCGAGCGGGTGTACGACAGGCTGCAGATCGTCAAACGCGCCGCCAGCCTCGGTGGCATCGAGAGCCTGATCAGCATGCCGGTGCTGACGTCACAGTGGGGGCACAGCGACGAGCAGCTGCGCGCCGCCGGCGTGACCAGGGGCATGCTACGGCTGTCGGTCGGGTTGGAGGACGCGGCCGATCTGATCGCGGATCTCGATCAAGCGCTCGGATAATTTGGAATTAGGAATTTGGAATTCGTGCGCATTCCAAATTCCAAATTCCAAATTCCTAATTCTTAATTCCCGCGGCGGCCTCGCGCTTCTTGTCAGGCGCCGCGGGCTCGTGCGTCAGGAATTCGTGCACGAATGCCTGCAGGCGTGCCCCTATGTCGTCGCCGGCGAGCTCGCCGAACTTCTCGCGGAACGCACGCATCGGCGCGACGGCCTTGGCCATCGCCCGATGACCGCCCGCACTTCCGATATCCGCGAAGAAGCGGCGCACGAACTCACCCGCGTTCTTCGTATAACCCAGATTCCGCACCGACACGACCAGCGACTCGTTGACGATGCCGGCGACGACCGTCCATTTGACGTCTTCGAGCTGCAGGAAGAAATCGGCGACGTACGGGATGAAGTCCTCGCGCGGCGACGAGCCGATGAACGCGCAGAAGACCTGGTCGATCAGCGTGCCGCCCTTGAACGCCTTGAGGACGTAGTCCAGGCGTTCGAGCGTGATTTCGGCGCCTTCCATCTTGCGGATCAGCGCCGCGTCCGACAGCGGATAGAGATACGAAAAGGCCTCCAGATCGACGCGGTTCGTCGAGCGGTTGAAGAACAGCGTGTCGGACTTGATGGCGTAGAGCATCGCCGTCGCGGTGCGCTCCGAGATGTTGACGTCGACGGCGCGCAGGTGCTCGGTGAGGATCGTGGACGTCGAGCCGTAATCGGGCCGGATGTCCTTGAAGACCGCCGCGTAGCCCGGCTGCTCGGGGTGATGGTCGATGACCAGGTCGACCCGGTCGATCAGCCCGCCGAAATAGTGCGGCTGCACGTCCACCATGGCGACGCGGTCGTACTCCTTCAGCGTTTCGTGCGTGATGGTTTCGACGTGGATGTCGAGCAGGTTCACCATCCGCAGGTTTTCGGGACGGGTCACGCCCTGGATCGCGCCGATGATCGCCGTAGCATGATCAGCACGCGGTCTGCGTCGCTGAAATAGCGCTGGTACTGCTGCACGCGCGCGCGCGTCAGCGAGCGGCTGAACTCGGTCAGGAGCGGCCCGCCGAAGAGCTCCGCCATCGAGAGATACGCGACGTCGGGGAACTCCGCGTGGAGTTCGTCCGCGCGCGTGGCGGGTGACGCCGCGCCGATGCCGAGCACGTAGACGAGCGTGCCGCCCGCGTCGCGCACCGGTTCCATCATCTTCTTCAGGCTGCGGCGGCCGTTGTCTGCGATGATGACGCAGGTGCCGGGGCCGATGTCCGCTTTGAGGTAGGTATCGGTGCGCCGTGGATCGCCGACCGTCACGATCACCCCTGCGTCGTGGA
>QHWJ01000275.1 GCA_003222535.1 Acidobacteriota bacterium
AGAATGACGGTCGGGGACGAGTGGAGAGACGCCGAGAGAAGCGAGTCGCGGCGCTTCCCGAGAACGGGCGGACGCGGCCAGCTCGCGAAGCGAGCTGGCGCGCCCGGCAGGACTCGAACCTGCGACCCCCGGCTTAGAAGGCCGGTGCTCTATCCACCTGAGCTACGGGCGCGAACGTGAACAAGCGTCAGTGTAGCAAGTCCTCGGCGCCCACCCGCCAGGAAACGATCTGCCGTGACGCGAAGACACGACAACACGGAGAAAGGAGATCCAAGGTTGCAGTTGTATTGAGAGGATCTCGCGTCTGCCTGACCGTTCTGTTAGCATCCGTCGTTTGTCGCGGCCACGAACGCGATCAAGGGAGGTGTCTCGTGACCCGGTCCCACAGGGCAGCCTTCGGCGCTGTCCTCGGTTTTCTCTCCGTTGCATTCCTCGCCGAGCGGCCGGCGCTCGCACAGAAACCCACGTTCGAAATCGAAGGCGCCGTGCTCGACGCCCAGCAGGCCGTCCTGCCCGGCGTGACCATCACGATCCAGAACGTGTCCACGGGATTGGCGCGCACGACCGCCACCGACCAGAACGGGCGGTACGTGTTCGCGGCGCTCCCGCCGGAGGGCAAATACCGGCTGCAGCTCGACATCGCCGGCTTCGCGACCGAGATCCGCTCCGACCTCACGTTCAACGCCGGCCAGCGCGTCGTGCTCAACTTCACGATGAAGTTGTCCAACGTCCAGGAGACCGTCACGGTCGCCGGCGGCGCCCCGATCGTGCAGACGACCTCCGCCGAAGTCACCAGGACGATCAACAACAAGGACTTCGAGACGCTGCCGGTCAAGGAGCGCAACTATTTCCGGCTGCTGACGCTCGACTCGAACGTCGTCGCCCGCTCGCCCGGCACGAACGCCGTCAACGTGGGCGGCGGCGAAGTCTGGAATTTCGGGACCTACAACATGGTCCGGTGGTACCAGGACACCGAGAGCGGCGGCCTGTTGCTGCCGGGCACCGGGTACCTCTGGGACAACAACGTCGACACGGTCCACGGCACCTTCACGACGATTGCGTCCGACCGCCTCCTCAACGAGGTGCGCGGGCAGTTCTCCCGCTACACGGATCGGCGCACGGCGAAATGCGATTGCGTGCAGCGCAATCGCGCAGGCTACTCCGTCACCGGCGGCGTCGCGGACGGCACATGGGGCGTAGGGGCGGCCGACAGCGCGACGTCCGGCTTCTTCATCTGCATCAACGACCAGCCGTCCGTCGACTTCGGGGGTATGCGGAATGCCGACGGACAGGGATTCGCCGCATTCGGTCACGTGGTACGCGGCATGGACGTTGTCCGAAGAATCCAGCAGGCTCCGAACACCGACGCGCAGAGCCTGACGCCACCGGTCAAGATCATTGCCGTCACGCGCCCCTAAGGACCCTCGTTCGGCATGAAGCCACGGCGTGATGCCCGCGCAGAGAAGAGGCTTTGAGCCATGTAAAATCGGCGGTGATGACAAGCAACGCCGGAGTGCCGCGGGCTTGCCCGCGCTGCCGTAAGCGTGAGATCCGGTCACTGGGGCTTGCCAGCTCTCAGCTGCAGTGGTTCACCTGCAAGGCCTGTCAACACGTCTGGGCTCATGGTGCAGCGCCGGAAAGCGTCCCCACGCCGATCCCGACCGCGTCCGGCTCACACAAGCATGTGCTCGTGGCCGATGACGACACGTCGGTGCTCGGCATGGTGGAGCGCGCTCTGTCCGACTATCGCGTGTCCACCGCGCACGACGGCTCCGAGGCCCTTGCGATTCTGTCCACACAGAAGCGCGTCGACCTGCTCATCACCGACTACTTGATGCCGGCGATGACCGGAGAAGAGCTCGCGCACCACGCGCGGAGGCTGCGGCCCGATCTGAAGATCCTGGTGTTGACCGGACACGCAAATGCCCTCGAGCGAGCGGAGCCTGCCTGGTGGGCATCCGAGCCCCACGTGATCAAGCCATTCCGCGTCGTCACGCTGCGCGACGCGGTGAGCGATTTGATCGGCCCCGCCTGACCACGTGGCTCGCCGCCTGGCGCGGCGCTGCTCGCCGGTCGAATGCTCCCGGTGTTCGCACGCGTGATCATCGTCCGCAAGCGGGCAGGCCTGCACGACATCGCGAGTCGAGCGACGCGCGATTCTTGATGAAGGGCCTACAGCGGTGAGCGACCCGAAAACTCCCTCAATCGTCGTTGCCGTGACGAAGATCTTCGATCGCGCGGAGCGTGAGCCGCGCCTCCTCGAGGAACTTCATCTGCTCCAGCGTGGCATGCAGGGCATCCGCCGTCGCGGCAACCGAATCGATCGTGGCGTGACGGGCCTCCTCGGCCGCGGCCCGCGCTTCCTCGGAGGCGTGCCGGAGCCGCTCCTGTTCCTCACGGAGTGTCTCGAGCACCTCGCGGTACCGGTGGCGCGTCTCCCTCGCTTCCTCCGCCAGTACCCTGAACTCTTCGGCCTCTTTCCTGGCAACCTCCGCGAGCACGCGATGTTGTTCGGCGGCGTTGCGCGCCTGCTCGGCGCTGTCACGGTCTTCCACCCGCGCGGACCGGGTCCGAGTCTTTCGGGGCCGCTGCTTGGACGGGTGCTGCTTAGCGGTTTTCATTCTTCGATCCTTAAACGCGGCCAGTGTGAACCGGGGAACCCATTCACAACAGGCTGCAAGCGAGTCACCACCCGCCACGCCGAAGCCGTGTATCCGCTAAGTCTCGTGGATGTGGTGCTTATGCTCCGGGCCTGGATCGACGGTCCGTTGACGCGCCCGGGGAAGGTTGCGGCGGAGAAGAGGTTTGTCGGATAAACGCTGCCAAAGATGGCAACAGGAAGCCGCGATGCGGGTTTCGCGGTGCGCGCCATTTCGGGAGTTTCAGATCGTCGACGCCACGACCCTGCCCGGAGTTGGCTCGCGCGTCTCCGGGCTTCCTCGTCGAGCGCGCCCGTGCTCCGCGATCACGTCAAGCGGAAGACAGCTTCCAAAGCCCAACCGGCGAAAACTTGCTCCATTCGCTGCGACATTGGCTTTAGAAGAAAACTTGCTCCATTCGCTGCGACATTGGCTTTAGAAGATGTCTAGTTGACGTCCGTCGCGTGGGTCTCTTTTATCGCGCGGAGTACGAGCCGCGCCTCCTCGAGGAACTTCATCTGCTCGAGCGTGGCATGCAGCGAATCCGCCGTCGCGGCAACCGCATCGATCGTGGCGTGACGGGATTCCTCGGCTGCGATCCGCGCTTCCTCGGCGGCGCGTCTGACCTCCTCCTGTGCCTGCCGGAGCCTCTCGAACTCGTCCCGATACCGGTCGCGGGTCTCCCTCGCTTCCTCCGCCAGTACCCTGAACCCCTCGGCCTCTCTCCTGGCAGCCTCGGCGATCACGCGATGTTCTTCGGCGACGTCGCGGTCCGGCTCGGCCTCCTTACGGCGATTTTCTCCACGCCCGGCCCGGCGCTCGGCCTTCCGGCGCTGCTGTTCTACCGGCAGGTGATCGTCAGCCATTTTGGGCTTACCCCCGAACGGCGCGTGTTCATCCGGCAGGAAGTATGTCCGACCGCGACGAAGTTGGCTGTCCACTTGTGGACACACCGGTGTATAGTCAAACGTCTTCCCGGTGCGCGGTCGAAAGCGCGCCTCATTACCGGCTGCCTACGGTCGACCGTCCATCCGAGTCGTCGAAGGCCCCGTCCCCGGTCAGGAGGTTTCAAGGGGGTTTGGCCATGGAATCGAAGCAAAAGCGAGCGTTCAACCTTCAGGCGTTTCTCGACTCCGGGGGCGCCGCGAGAAAGATCGTGGAGTATCGCCGAGGCGAGGTGATATTCGCCCAGGGCGATCCCTGCGAGAATGTCTTCTACGTCCGGAAGGGTGGTGTGAAGCTCTCGGTGCTCTCGCCGACCGGACGAGAGGCGGTCGTGGGGATGATGAGGCCCGGCGACTTCTTCGGCGAGGGATGCCTGGCGGGGCAATCCGTCCGGATGGGGAGCGCGACGGCGATCACAGCCAGCAGCATCCTCCAGGTGGACAAGGTCCGGATGGTGCGCCTGCTGCACCGGCAGCCCGCGCTGTCCGATCGGTTCATCACGCACATGCTGGCGCGTAACATCCGGATCGAGGAGGACCTGGTCGACCAGCTGTTCAACTCCAGCGAGAAACGTCTCGCGCGGACGCTCCTGTTGCTCCCACAATACGCCAAAATGGATGGCCCTGACAAGGTTCTTCCGAGGATTTCGCAGGAGACGCTGGCGGATATGATCGGCACGACGCGAGCGCGGGTCAATTTCTTCATGAACAAGTTCCAGCGATTGGGGTTCATCGAGTACAAGGACGGCCTCAAGGTCAACGACGGGCTGCTCACCGTCGTCTTGCGCAACTAGGGAGACCAATCTCCCACGATGGACGTCGACTTCGACCGGACGCTGCGGGCGTACGCCGATCTCACCGTGAGAATCGGCCTGAATCTCCAGCCTCGTCAACGCCTGCTCATCATCGGCCCGATTGCGAACGGCGGCGTCTCGCTCGAAGCGGCGCCGCTCGTGCGGCACATCGCCGCGGCGGCGTACGACGCCGGCGCACGCCTCGTCGAGACGCTCTGGGGCGATGAGGAGGTGCTGGCGGTGCGATTCAAACGCGCCCCGCGCGACTCCTTCGACGAGTTCTCCACCTGGCTGCCCAAAGCGCTGATCGAGCACGTCGAGGGGGGCCACGCCGTCCTGTCGATCTACGCGAACGATCCGGATCAGTTGAAAGATGAGTCGCCGGAGCAGGTCGCCGCCGTGCAACAGGCGACGGCGCGCGGCGTCCGGCCGTTCCGCGAGCTGATTTCGCGCAACCAGACCAACTGGGGCGTCATCGCCGCGGCTGCGTCTTCGTGGGCCGCGCGTGTCTTTCCCGGCGTCGAGCCGCCCAGGCAGGTCTCCCGGCTGTGGGAGACGATCGGCCTGTTGTGCCGGCTCGATCGTCCCGATCCGATCGCGGCGTGGGAAACGCATCTCGGCGAGCTCGCCGCACGAACCGATCACCTGAACCGGAAGCAGTACAGCGCGCTGCGCTACAAAGGGCCCGGGACCGACCTCACGATTGGGCTTCCGGCGGGGCACCTGTGGGTCGGCGGGCTCTCGGTCACCGCCACGGGCATCCGGTTCGCGCCGAATCTGCCGACCGAGGAGGTCTTCACGATGCCGCACAAAGATCGCGTGGACGGCCTCGTGCGATCGTCGAAGCCGCTCAGCTACGGCGGCACCATGATCGAAGGCTTCAGCCTGCGCTTCGCCGGGGGATGCGTGGTCGAGGTGCGGGCCGACCGCGGCGAAGCGGTGCTTCGGCGGCTCGTCGAAATGGATCCCGGTGCGTCGCGGTTGGGTGAGCTCGCGCTCGTCCCGCACAGCTCGCCGATCGCGCAGAGCGGCCTGCTGTTCTACAACACGCTGTTCGACGAGAACGCGGCGAGCCACGTCGCGCTCGGCGCCGCGTATAAGTTCACGCTGCGCGGCGGCGAGGCGATGAGCGAAGAGGAGTTCGAGTGCGCCGGCGGCAACGTGAGCGCGGCGCACGTCGATTTCATGATCGGCTCGGCGGAGCTCGAGGTGAACGGCGTGCTCCCGGACGGCACGATCGAACCGGTGATGCGCCGCGGTGAATGGATAACGACAGCGACCTCCGCATGAAGCAGCGCGTCAGCGTGTGCGCCCTGAACCGGGGCGAGACGGGGCTTCAAGGCCGTCGAGATCGGCCGCAACGCGCCGGGCCGATAACGCCCCGTCGCCGGATAGCGGACGTTACGGAAGGTTGCGCTCCATGGCCCGCGATCACTTCGTGCTGAACGAGAGGCCGATCTGCGATCCGCCGCGGTTGGCCTGCACGTCGAACACCTGTTCCAGATTCACGTACCAGTTGACGCCCCACGCGCGCAGATAGCCGGCGCGGTAATGCGCGGACGCGATGCTGACGAAGAACGTCATCTGGTCCTTCATGACAGACTGGTTCGACGTCCTGTCGTAGACGGGATACCGCCCCATACCGACTTCGAACGACGGCACGCCGAAATTCCACCGCCCCCACTCCGCGACCGTCAGGTAAAAGCCCACGCTGCCGTGCGCCACGCCGCCGTCATAGCCGCCGGCGATCCCGAGGTGCTGCTTGACGACGAACATGCTGTGGGACGCGGCGTCGTTGGCGGGCGCGGGATGTATGCGCTGCTCCTCCCGGAAGTCCATCAGATCGAAGCTTTCCGGCTCCCGGTTCTGCACGATCGCCAACGGCACGTTCAACGTGCGGCTCGGCAGGCATTCGTCGGCGAAGAGCGGGGGGATAGACGCCAGGAGACAGACTGTCGTGAGCAGCCAGCGCATTGATCCCCCAAGCGTGTGTAAACCGGGTTCGATGGTCGAATCGGGGAGGCGCCCACTATACGCCGATGGTCGCATTCTTACAATCCATCCGAGGGCGAATGCGATGAGGCTCTTCTCATGATGCCTATTCGCAGGTGATGCGCACTTGCGACTTGCCGTCGTCGACTTCGATGTTCATGTCGTCGAGCGACTTCAGGAACGTTTCGAACTCCGCGCCGTTCATCCTCGAGAGATCGCCGTTGATCGTCGAGAGATCGAGATCGAGGCCGCGATCCTTCATCCGCTGGGCGGCTTTCTCGCCGGCGAACGTCGCGATGATGGCGCCGAGACGCATACCGCCCTTCACAACCGCGATCGGCACGCGGATGTTCACGTCCTTCGGCCTGTGCGTCTGGTCTTTCGCGGGCTTGTGAATGTTGATCCGGAACCAGCGTATGCGCTGCCGGCTGTCGGTCGCCGTGTCTGCTGTCGCCGTCTCAGCCGGCCGGTCTTCGCTGACGGCTTTGATCAGCCGGTCGGCTTCATCGACCGTGATCTTTCCCTGCGCCAGCAGATCCAGCACGCGTCGGGTTTCGTCGCTCATCACGCACCTTCCTTCGGTTGCTGCAGTTGATCCAGGACGTCCTTCACGGTGATCTCGCCGCGCTCGAGGCGGGAGAGGAGTTCGCCGGTGGACGCGGGCCCGGCGTCCGGCGCCGGCTCCACTTCCGCGAACGGCAGGAGCGCGCCGATCCGATTCAGCCGGTTCTTGATGGTCGGGTAGCTGACGCCGAAGAACTTCTCCATCTGCTTGATGGAGCCGTGGCAGCGGACGAACGCCGCGACGAAAATCTGGTCTTCGGCCGGCAGCTGCGCCAGGGGTGCCAGCTCGAAGCGGCCTTCAATCGCGACGTCCTGGTCGGTCAGCCGGACCCGCTCGATCTGGAACGGGGCGCCGGCAGTCAGCCGGGTGAGCGCCTGCCAATCCTGCGCGGCCATGGACGAGTTATCTTTTGACATATCTAGCGTCTAAAAATCAATACGTAAATTAATAATATTAAGTTCACTGCCCACTAAAATCCATTTTTACGCATGGCAGGTTCCCCATGGTTCTGACGGTCGCTTTGTGGCAGGTCCGGGGGCTGGTACCCGCGAGTCGGGCGGGTGGGTCAGCTGGGTCGGGTGGGTCAGGTGGGTTAAGTCTCAGGTGGGTCGGGTGGGTTGATCATCGAGCCGGCCTGGCAGCCATGGCTGGAGGGAAGCGTCTCGTTCGAACCAGCGCTGCGCGATCTCGCCCGGGATGCTCGATCGGCAGAGCTGAAGGTCTGCTCCGCCTTCCGAGCGTGCTCAGAAATCACGTACAACGCAGAAACCGCGGAACCCGCATGGTTCGACAGGCTCACCATGAGCGCTCATCCTGAGCTTGTCGAAGGATGCGCGTTCTGCGTTGAACGTCGTCGTCTTTCTCCTGCATTCAAGCCGTGCGTCGCGCGAAGGCTTCAGCCGAGCGTCACATCTCCGGCTCTTCCCAGAAATTCCAATCAAACGGCACCGGCGTGCGGCTGGACCATGGCGGCGGCGCGAGCCAATCCTCGCCCGGGTCGCCGATCGGCGCACCCGGCGGCGCGTCGGCGGCCGGGATCATCTTCGCCGCTTCGGCGGGCCGCTCGAGGAAGCGCTTGATGTCGGCGGCGATGAGCGTGCGCTGCGCCGTGTCCGCTTCCGTCTTCGCCACCGCCGCCTTCAGGCGGGCCGCGAGCTTCGACAACTTCAGCGAGGCGATCGCACGAACCTCACCATTCGGCGAGGCCGTCGCGAGCCACATCACGCGATCCACGAGCACCCGCTCTTCCGCGCGGCGGACCGCAGCCTCATATCCCGTTGCCGTCGGCGCATCGAAGGTCGCCGCCGTCAGGCGATCGATGACGTTTTCCAGACCGGGCGCCGCCGGATTGACCGCGTGCTGCGCCACCATGCGCGCCGCGCGATCGAGCTGCAGCACGAACCCGATCGTCACGTCGGCCGCGATCGTCGCGGGGCTGAGCGGATCGAAGGTGTCGCCCGTCGTCCGCGGAAAGAGCTCGCGGTGCATGCCGTAGCCCGGTGGACGCGGCGGAATCAGGTCGAGGACTCTCTTCGGGATCGTGAGCTCGGAGGGCTTCAGCGTCAGCGCCAGGGCGTCGAGCGCTTTCCGCTGATCGTCGACGGGCACGCCCCTGGTCGGCGTCCGCTGATCGCCGCGCATCCCGTAGATGAAGTCCTGTCCCGCGACCATCGACGCCGCCGACTCCACCGTGTAGCGGTGGTACATGAAGATCGGCACGAGCGGTTCTTCGAGCGTGGCGAGCGGCGCGCCTTTCCGAATGGTCCCCTCGCCCATGCGGTCCAGCGCCGAGCGGCGGACTCTCATCAGCCGGTACAGCTCGTCCGCCTGGTCGACGCCGTTGGACCACTGATCGACCTTCGGATTCGAATCGGTGTCCTGGTTCGTCATGTAGCGCAGATCCCGCGCCCATGCCTCGTCCAGGATTTTCGTGAGCGCCGCCCGCTCGTCGGTGCCCGCCGGAAACTGACGGTACCCGTAATTGATCGTGACCTTGTCCCACTCGCCGATCCGGGCCTGATAGGCGTCCGACAGATCGATGGTACTGTCGGCGTTCAGCTTCTCGAGCGGATGGGGATAGTCCATCACCGAGATCCAGCCCTTTTCGCTGTCGTAGTAGTTGTGGCCGAGGCCC
Source organism: Acidobacteriota bacterium (assembly GCA_003222535.1). Lineage (GTDB taxonomy): Bacteria > Acidobacteriota > Vicinamibacteria > Vicinamibacterales > CAVVIG01 > QHWJ01. The sequence continues at coordinate 9,069 of QHWJ01000275.1, forward strand.
AGCGTGTGCCCGACCTCGTGCGCCGCCAGCTGGCGGATGCGTTTCAGCGCCGTCTCGTACAGGACTGCCGGCCGCTCGTTGCCGTTCGTGTACGGCGAGAGGAGCCCCTCGAAGATCATGTAGTCCTGGCGATCGCGCAGCGACCCGAGCGTGACGGTCGCCTTGATGATCTCGCCGGTGCGCGGGTCGGCGACCGCGCCGCCGGAGCTCCATCCGCGCGTCGAGCGATGCACCCAGTTGATCATGTTGTAGCGGATATCCATCGGATCGGCGCCCGCGGGCAGCACGTCCACTTTGAACCCGTTGCGGAAGCCGGCGGCCTCGAACGCCTGATTCCACCAGCCGGCGCCCTCGATGAGCGCCTTCTTCACGTCTTCCGGCGCGCCCGGGTCCACGTAGTACTGAATCGGCTTCACCGGCTCGCCGATCGCCGCGTTCGGATCTTTTTTCTCGAGGCGATGACGACGGATGTAGCGCATCTGCATCGGCTCGCCGATCGGCGTGCTGTAGTCCACGAAGGTCAGGCCGCCGTAGCCGCCGCGGGGGTCGTCTTCGCGCGTCTTGTAGGCGGTGTCCGGCAGCTCCACCAGCGACACGTGCTCGCGCATCGTCACGGCATCGGCCGCCGGCGTCACGCTCGCGACCGAGCCCGAGAAGAGGCCGCCTCCACGACCGCCGCCGCCACCGGCGCGGCCGCCGGCTGCACCGATCGACGGCGGACCCTGCGCGGGACCGCCGCCGCCGCCGCCGCGCCCGCCGGCCGCTTCGTTCACGAAGGTCAGCGTCGTCTCGATCTCGGTGTTCTTCGCGAACGCTCTGGTGCGCGGCATGTAGAAGACGCTGCGCGTGCGATCGACGCGGTAGTTGCCGGGACGCAACGCGTTGCCGGCGCCCATCACGTCGCGCAGGAGGAAGTCGGTGGCGTCGACCAGCACACGGCCGTTGCTCTCGGCTGCCACCGTGAATCCCCACAGCACCGACTTCGCGAAGGAATCTTCGACCGATTTGCGTTCGAGCGCGTTCGCGCTGCTCGACCGGAACGACAGATTCGGCTGGACCAGCAGCACGCGCGGGCCGACACGCTGGAACGACACGACGCGGCCGCCGCCGCCCGACCCGCGGTCGAGGCCGATGTCGTTCGACCCGAGTCCGGCCGCAAGGCCCGTCGAGAACAGGAAGTCGATGTCGAAGCGCGGGATCTCGATGAAGAGCGAGCCGGAGCGATCGTCCCAGTAGAGCGGGAAGTAGCCATCGAGCTTCTGCATGCCGCTGGTGCGCTCGTCGATCGAGGGCGCGCGGCCCGCCGCCGCCGGCTGCCCACCGCGTCCCGCCTGACCTGGGCCGCCCGGAAGCTGCCGCGCGTGAAGGGGCTGAGATCCATGAGCGGGAAGCATCAGGATCATGAAGGAGAGTACAAGCGTGAACGTGAGAGATGCTCGTAACATATGGCGTGCCCTCATTTCGAAAACGGCCGATTGTATCTGCTCTCCCTGCAGGTCCGTTGTGGAAGTCCGCCGCAGCACTGGGGACCCCGGTCGACCACCCCGGCGCGGCTGCCGCACTGGGGACCCCGGTCGACCGCCAGGCTGGCAGGGCGCGAGCGAGAATGTCCCTCGAATCGGGTCTTCGACTCGCGCTCATCCTGAGCCTGTCGAAGGATGAGCGCCTCGCTCAGGACAGACGCTCGATATGTCTCGACATACACGATCGAGCAGACGCCGGCGAAGTTCCGTTCGCTCGTGAACGGCCGGTCGGACGCCGAGCTCGACACGCCGTATCGTCCGGGCGGCTGGACCGTCCGGCAGGTCGTGCATCACGTGCCCGACAGCCACATGAACGCCTACATCCGCATGAAGTTCGCCATCACCGAGGAGGCGCCGGCCATCAAGGCTTACGACGAGGCGCGCTGGGCGGAGCTGCCGGAAGCGAAAACGGGTCCGCCCGAGATGTCGATCGCGCTGCTCGAGGCGCTGCACCGCCGGTGGGTGGCGTTTCTGCGGGCGCTGCCGGACGCCGAGTTCGGCAAGGCGTACGTGCATCCGGAACTGGGACGCGTGACGCTCGACGAGGCGATTACACTCTACGCTTGGCACTGCCGGCATCATGCCTCGCACATCGAGCTCGGACTGAAGCAGGGCAGGTAGGTCGCGTAGGGCGCGTGGGTCGGGTAGGGCAGGCGGG
>QHWJ01000276.1 GCA_003222535.1 Acidobacteriota bacterium
CGACGGTCGTGTGGGGCAATCTCGCGCCATAACAAAGAGTTACGTCCGGGCTCTCTTCGACGTCCCGCTTTGACCTTGCCAGCCGGGCGGTATCCGCTGGACAGCCGGCGATCTCTGACATCGAGGGACGGAGCGGTTTGCTCTCGATAGCATCTGCACCCCTGAACCTGACACATTTCGCCTGATTCGACGTCCGCCGCTTCGCCTCGTTCCGCCCGCGATTTTTCTATTGTGATCTGGCCCCGCCATTCCTATAATCGGGGAGATCACGGGGTCCGCCCAACCCCGGCCGGCTGCAAACAGGTATCGGTGGGCGGGTCGATACGCTCGTTTTTGAGGTGGCGCCAATGACCTGGACGAAGCCTGAATTCGAAGTCGTGGCCGTGACTCTCGAAGTCACCGCATACGCGGCGACTCGCTAAGGGCTCCAAGGAGGCGGCGCTGGACAAGCTCCGCCTCCTTACTCGGCCGTGAGGGTGGTGCTCCTCGGCACGGCCGCGGGCGGCGGTTTTCCTCAGTGGAACTGTTGGTGCCCTTCCTGTCGCGTCGCCCGGCACGATCCTCAGGCGGCCAAACCCCGTCGTCAGTCCTCCGCAGCTATTAGTGCCGACGGCCGGCGTTGGTTCCTGTTGAACGCGTCGCCCGACGTGCGAGACCAGCTCGCCGAGCTCGTCCCCAACACGCCCACCTCGATCAGGCACGTGCCCATCGAGGGCGTGCTGCTCACCGACGCGGAGCTCGATCACACGCTGGGCCTCGTGCTGCTGCGCGAAGCGCGGCATCTTCCGATCTTCTCGACCTCGGCTGTCTGCGCGACGCTCGAGCGTGATTCCCGGATCCTGCCGGTGACGCGCGCGTTTTGTGACGTTCCGGTGAAGGAGCTTCTGCTCGATACGCCGCAGGCGCTCCCGTACCGTGACGGCTCGCCGAGCGGGCTCTCTGTCGAGGCCTTTGCCGTTCCGGCGGGACCCCCGCGGTTCGCCGCGCGCGACGACTTCGGGCACACGGTCGGGATGCTGCTCCTCGACGACGACACCGGTAAGATGTGTGCCTTCGTGCCGGCCTGCGGCGGCTTGACGCCCTCGCTGCTCGATCGCTTCGCCCAGGCCGACGTGCTGCTCTTTGACGGGACCTTCTGGACCGACGACGAGTTGATCGCGCTCGGCATCGGAGACCGGACCGCGCGACAGATGGACCATCTCCCGATCTCAGGTCCCGAGGGCAGCCTGGAGCAGCTCGCGGCGCTGCCATGCAGGCACCGCATCTACACCCACATCAACAACACGAACCCGATGCTCGTGGAGTACTCTCCCGAGTGCGCCGCTGTCCGGCGGGCCGGCCTCACGATCGGCGTCGACGGCCTGGAGATCAACGTGTAGCATTGTCTCGATGCGTCTCAGCCGCGGAGGGACGGGCTCCGGCTGCAGAGAGCTTCGTGACCGGGGAAATTGATGACGACTGGCTTACACGCGTCCACGCTGGCCACGCCCGTGCCCCCGCCCATCCCGGTGCTGGACGCGCCGCTGGCACCTGAAGCGCTCGCCGAGGCGCTGCGGGCGTTCAGCCGCTCGTACTACGCGCACCACCCGTTTCATCACCTGATGCACGAAGGCCGCCTCTCGCAGCGGCAGTTGCAAGGATGGGTGGCCAATCGGCTCGCGTACCAGCGCGCAGTCCCTCGAAAGGACGCGGCGATCCTCTCCAACTGCCCCGATCCCGAAGTCCGCCGCGTATGGCTGCAGCGCATCGTCGACCATGACGGGACCGAACCGGGCACGGGCGGGATCGAGATGTGGATCAGGCTGGGCGAGGCGGTCGGCGTGCCGCGTGAAGAGATGGAAGACGAGCGGCATGTGTTGCCGGGCGTCCGGTTCGCCGCTGAAGCCTACGTGACGTTCTGCAAGACCAGGCCGTGGATCGACGCCGTCGCTTCGTCGCTGACCGAGTTGTTTGCGCCGGATCTCATGCGTCAGCGCATCGCCGCGTTCCCTCGGCACTATCCGTGGATTCGCGCCGACGCGCTCGACTACTTCAAGAGCCGGCTGACCCAGGCGCCGCGCGACAGCCAGCAGGGACTGTGGCTCGTCCAGACGCATTGCACCTCGATCGACACGCAGCGGCGCGCCTTCGACGCGCTGGCGTTCAAGATCGAGATGCTGTGGGTAATGATCGATACGATTCATCACGCCTATGCGGAGCCTTGACGTGGACCTGACCGGCGCGACGGTTCCGGTGCTGTGGCGCCTGGCTCGACTGGACTTCGACCCGGTCCGCCAGCGACACGTGCTGCTCTACCCGGAAGGGACTGTTCTGCTCAACGACTCGGGCGCCGCGATCCTGCAGCTCTGCGACGGCCACCGCACTGTGAGCGAGATTGCCCGAATCCTGCAGGAGCGCTACGGAAGCGACGTGACCGCGGACGTCGTCGAGTACCTGTCCGGCCTTGCCGAGAGAGAGCTGGTCCGTGACGCGTAATCACCCGACCACGCTGGTGGCCGAGCTGACGCATCGCTGTCCGCTCCACTGCCCGTACTGCTCGAATCCGCTGGAGATGAATCGGGCGGACGAAGAGCTGTCGACCGACGACTGGAAGCGCGTCCTCTCTCAAGCCCGCGAGCTTGGTGTGCTGCAGCTCGGGCTCTCGGGTGGAGAGCCGCTCGTTCGGAAGGACGTCGAGGAACTGGCCGCCCATGCCCACCGGCTGGGCCTCTACACGACGCTCGTGACGTCGGGACTCGGCCTGACGCGCTCACGGGCAGAGAAACTCCGCGAGGCGGGGCTCGAGCACGTCCAGATTTCGCTCCAGGACTCCGACGTCGAGACCGCGGAACGGATCGCGGGCGCGGCCTCCGTCAAGCAGAAGGAAGCCGCCGTTGCCAGCGTCCGGGAGCTGGGATTCGCCTTCTCGATCAACGTCGTCCTCCACCGGGCCAACCTCGATCGCATCGGTGAGATCATCGAGCTGGCAGGCTCGCTCGGAGCTGACCGCCTCGAGCTGGCCAACACGCAGTACTACGGCTGGGCGCTCGCGAACCGGGCGGCCCTGATGCCCACGCGAGAGCAGGTTGTCGCCGCGGACCGCGTCGCGCTGGAAGCCATGGCGCGTTATCGAGGCCGGATGCAGGTGCTGTACGTGCTCCCGGACTATTACGAGGAGTACCCGAAGCCGTGTTATGGCGGCTGGGGGAAACATTATCTGCTCGTCATGCCGGACGGCCGCACGCTGCCGTGCCATGGAGCGACCCACATCACGACGCTGGCTTTCGACAGCGTGCGACACCGCTCGCTGCAGTGGATTTGGGCCGAGTCGCCCGCATTCGAGGCGTTCCGCGGCGAGGAGTGGATGCAGGAGCCCTGCCGGAGCTGCCCGCGCAAGGCGATCGATTTCGGCGGCTGCCGCTGTCAGGCGTTTGCGCTCACCGGCGACGCCGCCAGCACCGATCCCGTCTGCAGGCTGTCGCCGCGCCATGCCCTCGTCGAGGAGGCGCTGAATGATGCAGCGGGACCCGTCACCTACCGCTATCGAGATCTCGTGATGCACTCACCGCGGCCGTGAGCGCGCCACGTCCCGCCATCGAGGCCGCCGGACTCGGGCGCGACTACGGTTCGACACGCGCGCTGGAGTCGCTCGATCTCCTGGTGGCCCGCGGGGCGCTGGTCGGTCTGCTGGGGCCCAACGGTGCGGGCAAGACGACGACCATGTTGCTGCTGGCGACGCTGCTCAGGCCCTCACGAGGGACGGCCCGGGTGTTCGGCCATGACCTCGTCGCAGACCGATCCGCGATTCGCCGTTGTCTGGGACTCGTGTTCCAGGAACCGTGTATCGACGGACTGCTGACCGTTGAAGAGAACCTGCTGTTCGCCGCGCGACTCGCGGAATTGCCGAAGAGGGATGCCCTGAAAGCGGTCGATGACGCGCTCGAGCGCACGCGGCTCGTTGAGCGGGCTTCTCAGCTCGGGCGACAGCTTTCGGGCGGCTGGCGACGCCTCGCCGACATTGCCCGCGCGACGGTCCATCGACCGGCTCTTCTCATCCTGGACGAGCCGACGGTGGGACTGGATCCCGAGCATCGGGACCGTATGTGGACGCTCCTCGATGACGAGCGCCGTGCGCGCGGCACCACGATCGTCTTTTCCACGCACTATCTCACTGAGGCGGAAGCGTGCGATTACGTGGTGCTGCTCGCGCGCGGCGCGCTCGTGGCCGACGGCAACCCGGCGGCGCTGAAGGCCACGGTCGGCAACGACGTCGCGGAGATAGAGGGTCCGGACGCGGCGCGTCTCCTCGAGTCGGCGCGCGGCGCGGGCGCCGTCCGAACCGTCGTGCGGACCGAGCGCGGGTACCGCATCGGCATGAGTGGTCCGCGCGAGCCGCTCACGGCGCTGGCGGCCGCGCTGCCGGGAGTCAGCCGCTTCGCATTTCGCCCACCGACGCTCGAAGACGTGTATTTCGAGCGCACACGCCGCGACGCATGAGGACGATCCCGGGGCGAGCGCCATGCGCGTGGTGACCCCCGTGTACGGCATCGTGGCGCGCGATCTCGGTCGCAGCCTCCGGCAGAAAGGCCGCCTCTTCGGCGGACTGGCCCGGTCGTTCATGTGGCTGCTGCTCGTCGGCACGGGCTATAACGCCATCACCCGCATAGAAGGCGCGGCGTCATACCAGGCGTTCGTGTATCCCGGCATCGTCGTGATGGCGGCGCTTTTTGGCGCGATGCTGACCGCGATTTCGACGGTCTACGATCGCGAGTTCGGGATGCTCCGTCTGATGCTGGCCTGTCCGGCCGGCACGATGGCGGTGCTCACGGGCCGCGCATTGTCGGCGACGCTCGTCGGGATCGTGCAGGGCGGCGCCGTGCTCCTGTGCGGGCCGCTGCTGCTCGATCTGACCGCCGGCCAGCTCGCTGCAGCCGCCGCGGTCCTGGCTGTCGCCGCCGCCAGCAGCAGCCTGCTGGGCCTGCTCGTCGCCGCGCCGCTCCGGTCGGTCGAAAACTTCGCGGCCGTCGTCAACGTTGTGTTGTTTCCACTGCTGTTCGTGAGCGGCGCGCTGTATCCGACGGCGCGGATGCCTCTGTGGCTGCGAGGCGCGGCCCGGCTGAACCCGGTGACCTATCAAGTCGATCTCATGCGCGTGGCGCTCGGTCTGCCAGGCGAGCTCGGGGTCGTCCCCTCGCTGCTGACGCTCGCCATCACGAGCCTCGTGGTCTTCGGCCTCGCGGCGTGGCTCTTCGATCCGGAGCACCGGTTCATTCGACGCGGCGCGCCGTAGACCTCCATGCCGATCATCGCGCCGTACGGAACGTGGACCTCACCGCTTTCTGCCCGCAGCGTCTCCGCCGGCAGCGTGCAGTTGAGCCGCGTGATCCTCGACGGCGATGATCTCTATTGGCTCGAACGGCGGCCGGAGGAAGGCGGTCGTGGCGTAGTGGTCACGCGCGGTCCGCACGGCCGGATTGCCGACGTCACCCCCATCGGGACCAACGTGCGAACCCGGGTCCACGAGTACGGCGGTGCGGCGTACACCGTGTCGCAGCGGATCATCTACTACTCCGAGTTCGCGGACCAGCGTGTGTACCGGCTCGAGGCGGGCGGCGTCCCGGAGCCGCTCACGCCGGCCGGTCAGTGGTGCTACGCAGATTTCACCGTCGACCCTGCGCGCCCGCGACTCGTGTGCGTACGAGAGGACCACGCCTCGAAGAGTCGCGAAGCGGTCACCACGCTCGTGAGCGTGGCGCTGGACCATCCGCCGGCGGCGGCGACGGTGATCTCCACCGGTCACGATTTCTATGCGAGCCCATGCTTCAGTCCCGACGGCTCGCGCCTGCTGTGGCTGGCGTGGCGCCATCCCGACATGCCGTGGGACAGCACCGAGCTGTGGGCCGCCGACGTCGGCCGGGACGGCCGGCTCGGGCATCCGACACTGCTGGCCGGCGGCGGCGATGAGTCGATCTACCAGCCGGGGTGGGCGCCTGACGGCACGCCGTACTTCGTGTCCGATCGCACCGGCTGGTGGAATCTTTACCGTGTGCGCTCCGGGCGGGCGGAGTGCGTTCACCCGATGGCGGCGGAGTTCGGCCGCCCTCAATGGACACTCGGGACGTCGACGTGGGCGTTCTCCGACACGTCGCGCCTCCTCTCGGCGTATCTGCACGGAGGGCGATGGCGGCTCGCGAGTATCGACGTCGGGTCCGGCGCGCTGGTTCCGATAAACCTCGACGTCGAGCCGAGCGACAGCATCGTGGCAACCGGTACACACGCCGTGTTCATTGGAAGCTCGGTCGGAGCCCCTGACGCGGTGGTGCGGGTGACGCTGGCCACGGCCATGGTCGAGACGATTCGACCCGCTTCGACACTCACGGTCGATCCCGGCTGTCTCTCGACGCCCGAGGCGATCGAGTTTCCGACGGAAGAGGGCCTGACCGCGCATGCGTTCTATTACCCTCCGGCGAATCGTGATTTCACGGCGCCCGCCGGCGAACGCCCTCCATTGATCGTCGTCAGTCACGGCGGTCCCACCGCGATGCACAGGCCGACGCTGAATCTCGAGCTGCAGTACTGGACGAGCCGTGGCTTCGCCGTGGTGGGCGTGAACTACGGCGGCAGCGCCGGCTATGGGCGGGCCTATCGACAGCGGCTGAACGGACAGTGGGGCGTCGTGGATGTCGCCGACTGCGTCAACGCCGCGGCTCATCTGGCGGCACGCGGGCAAGCGGACGCGGACCGCCTGATCATTCGCGGCAACAGCGCCGGTGGTTACACGACGCTGGCCGCTCTGACGTTCCGCCCCCATGAATTCAAGGCGGGCGCGAGCTATTACGGGATCAGTGATCTCGAGGCGATGACGCGCGACACGCACAAATTCGAGTCGCGGTACCTCGAACGCCTCGTGGGCCCGTACCCGGACAGGCGGGACGTGTATCGCGGGCGATCCCCCATCCATTTCGTGGACAGGATCTCGTGCCCGCTGATTCTGTTCCAGGGCCTCGAGGACCCGGTTGTGCCGCCGGATCAGTCACGGATGATGGCCGACGCCGTACGGGCGAAGGGTCTGCCCGTCGCGCTCCTCGCTTTCGAGGGCGAACAGCACGGATTCCGCAAGGCGGACACGATTGTCCGGTGCCTCGAAGCCGAGCTGTTCTTCTATGGCGTCGTCTTCCGCTTCATGCCGGCGGACGAGACTTCCGCCGTGTCCATCGATAATCTGGATCGCTGGGAGCCGCGTCCATGCAATTAGACCCGCTCATCGCCGCAGCGCCTGAAAGCAGTCGGTGTCCCTTCAGGCTGCAACGGCGGTGCGGAAAGCACGAAGATCGAGCGACTCACGCATCCGGCGCGGAATCCGACTTGGCAGCAGGTTCGGAGGCACCGTAATCGAGAGGGTGTGCCGTACATCGAGCCCGCGGAAGTTGAAATCCCATCGTCCACTCACGCATGACGGCTTGACGACCACACGCCATGCGCCCGGCAACATCATCTCGTGAAATGAATCGAGGATCGTCTTCTGTATGTCGGCAACGATCGTGGGGTCATCGATACCTTCGACGAGGATCTCAAATCGTTTGCTCATGACGTCCTTTCAAAGGGTAAGGCGTGGTTGTCTAGTCACGGTGCAATCGGGTTGCCCGGATCTGTCCTGGAACACGGCGACGTAAACCCTGTCACAACAGCTGTTTATTTCTGTGCTCTCGGAAGGAATGACCGCGTCGTGTACCATTTCGTCGCACGACGCTGGAGTCTTACGTCATATACGCACTGTATATGTCTGTTTGGACACTTGATAGCCGCAAATGTTCTGTCCTGGACACTGACGTTCCGTTGTGGCACACGAAAAATGGCTGGGCGCTCACGGCTCGTCGAACACCGAACGTGGAACGAGTCCTGAAGCGGCATCCCGGTTGAAACTACTCCGCGCAGGTTCGGCAACACGCACGCCAGATCTGCGATGACACCGGTCACCTCGGCGCGGGCGTTCGCGATCGTCATGCCTTCACGGAGCCGGGCGACGGCGACCTGCCAAAGGAACGATGCCGTCGCCCGCGTCGACTGCGCGGCCAGCCATGCATCGATGCGAGGAATGATCGGCGCGACTAGATCCCCTTCTGTCAACCGGCGCAACACTTGATATAGCGCCCCAGTTGTGGGATCGAGTCGGCCGCCCGACCGCGCCTGCACGTGCTTCCCGGAACGCATGCGCGGAGCTTCCGGCGGCACCGACGCGGTTGAGTCAATCAATTGGGGCGCTGCACGACATGTCGCTCGCACACGTCGGCAAATCCCCACGCGTCTTCCTACGCAGCTTCGACGTGAAACGTTCGTCGCGTCCGCGTCCGATGTGGCCGGCAACTCATCGCAGCGTTCGGTGACGTTCCACGTCGTGGCCACGATTCAGAGCCTGATCGCCGCTGTACGCGCGTACGGTGCGCACGGGACGATCGATCCTGCGACCGAGAACAGCCTGCTGGCGAAGTTGAACGACGCGCAGGCCGCACTCGATCGCGGCAACGTGACTGTCGTTCGCAACAAGCTGTCCGATTTCATCGGCCTCTGCACCAGGCGGGTTCCGGCCGATGTGGCGAACGTGCTCGTCGCCGACGCGCGGTACGTTCTCGGCACGTTGTGATTGTAGAGACCATCCGGTCGAAGGTCGCCGGACTGTCACCATGGCACGATGATGCCGCATGGGCAGGAGCAGAGACTGGATCCGCAGGCGCGGCGCGCGAATCTCCTGGACTTCTGATCTCCTGTGGGCCGGGTCAGATTTGATTCGATACCGCGGCACTTCCACGAAATCACGAAAGACACGAAAGACGCGAAAAAAACAGACGGATCTTTTTCGTGTTTTCGTGGGTTTCGTGTTTTTCGTGGTCAAGGAGTCGCCAGGTTCACAGAAGATCAAGAGATCAGGAGGTCTTCTTGTTGTTCAGGAAAGAGAATTGGGATCTGGCGCGCGGCGTCCGCGTGGCAAGACGGTCTTTCTGACGACGCACCTCATGGAGGAAGCCGAACGACTCTGCGACCGAGTGCCGCTCCGCGGTTACCGCTGAAACGCATAAGACAGCTTCACGAAGAGCTGCCGCTCGCTCGGCTGCAATCGCCTCGCGTCGGCCGTCTCGCGCTCGTCGCCGTATCCGACGAACATCACCGATTGCCAGTTGATTTTGTAGGCGAACAACGCCGACCCGCTGAACGTACCCGACTGACGATCGACGCGCGATACAAACAGCGACGGATCGCGGGCGGTCGACACGTATTGCCCGATGACGCGGGCGAACATCCGCGGCGTGAATGTGTAGGTGCCGCGCACGCGCGCGACGCGCTCGGTCAGCAGGCGCACGCCGCGGCTGACGGCGGTGTCGACGTCGAGCGATCGTTGATTCTGCAAGAGCGCGAGCTCGAGATGGTCCGACGGGTGAATCGTCGCGTTGAAACTGATCGTCGCGCCATGCGCCGGCCGCGCGTTCGTGAAATCGATGTCCTCGCCGAACGTGCCGTCGATGCCGATCGAGGTGACGCGACGAGATGGACTGAATCGCGCGAAATAGTTGACCTGTCGCCGTCCGATGACGCGGTCGCCCGCGCGCGTCTGATCGTCGATGTAGGCTAATCGCACATAGCCGCTCAACCGCGTCTGGAAAAACACGTTCGGTTGAACGCTGCGCGTAATGATCGCGCCGGATTGATCGGCCTGATAGTCAAGATCGAGCGCACTGCGCTGCTGTGAGATGATCCGTTTCGGCCGAAAGGTCCATGCCCCGAATCCAGACAGCTCGCGGTAGCCGACCTGAGGCACGAAGCCCGCGTCTGAGCGGAACCCGCTGGTGAAATCCTTGTAGAGGCCGGACCAGTCCACGTGCGTCGTGCTGTGTTGCCACTGGGTCTGGGCCGCGCGACCCCTCACGCGTTGGCCGTTCCACTCGTCGGTCTGAACGGGCCGGTTCGGCGTGCGGGTTTCGCTGAACAGCAGCTGACCCGTGAGAACGTTGGCGGACGAGAGGCGCCACTGGAAATCGGGGCCGACGACGCGGCTGTGCCCTTCGCCGTCGCGATTCTCGCGATCGGTGACCAGGACGCTGACAAACGACAGGCCGATGTCGCGCTTCATCCGCGCGAGGAAGACGGTCGATCCGAAATCCTGCTCGGCCAGGGAGGAGCCGTTCGGCCCGGGCAGGATCGCGCTGCCGCCGCCGGCGTCCTCCGCCACGAGCGCGGTGTACCGGATGCCAGCGTCCTTGCCGGTGATCCGTCCACCCCATTTCGGCGACGTGATCGTCCGGGTATAGACGGCCTGGATCGGCGTCTGAAAGAGATCGACCCCTTCGAGAAAGAATGGCCGTTTCTCGGGAAAGAACAGCGCGAACCGCTCGTTCGCCGAAATCTGCGCGGTGTCGGACTCGACCTGAGAGAAGTCGGGGTTCACGGCGAAGTCGATCGCGTTGTCAGCGTTGGGCGAGTACTTGACGTCGACGCCGCCCTGCGGCTTGACGCGTCCACTCACGAGCGGCGCGCCGCCGACGCCATCGCGCGGGCGCGCCGCTTCGCTCGCGCTGAGATACGGCGCGGCGGCCAGGTGTGAGCGGATGCAAATTGATGCCGGAAACCGCGCGGGTAATTGCGGTACAGCAAAATGCCCCACGTCTGCGGATCCGCTGTCTTGTATCGGAGCGACGAAAAGGGGATGCGGATTTCGAGCGTCCACTTGCGCTCGCCGATCTTCGTCGCCGAGTCCCAAAAATAATCCGGCGACTGGTTCTCGCCCGTCGCGTCGTCGAGGATCGCGTCGTACTGGACGTTGCGCGCGTTGGCGAGAAAGATCGTCGCGGTTCGGCCGGTGTTCAGCGTATCGAGAAACAGTCCCGCGAGATCCTGGCCGGTGCCGTCGAGACTGTCGTGATCACCGAGCGGCGCACGAATGGCCGCGGGATTCGGCTCTTCGAACTCGAACGCCACGTAGAAGAACCGATCGTCGTAGGTCACGTAGCCGACGTTCTTGACAGCCGGTTCTGTATTGTCGCCGGGATTGACTTCATACCACTTCTCGACGCGCGTGGCGTTTCGCCAGCCTTCGTCCGAGAGGTCACCGTCGATGACGATGGGACCGGCGGCGCGGGTGATGTGGAAGGTATCACCCGCGAGCGACGACTGCGCGTAAGCCGGCTCGGTCGGGGCGATCAGCGCAAGAGACCACGAAATGATCCATCGCGCGCGCACCGGCCAATCATAATGCTTACGACTGAATACAGTTCCGGGCGGAACCGCCTGTTGCTTTGGGTTTGCAGGAAAGCGTCCGACGCCTGGCGAACAATTCTCGGACGCCATGCCTCGGCGATCCACACGCCTGCGACCACCGCGGCAACCATAGTGAGCCACCGGATGACGAGCATCAGCAACACCGCTAGGTCGACGGGAGGTACAGCGCGTAGCTTTGCGAGGCATCGTCGCCGCACTTCACCTCGTCGACAATGGTTCCGCGTGGAAGATCCTGAGCACTCGCAGCCGACGAGAACCAGGCGACGAGCAGGGCCGCGACCGTGGCGCGAGGGTACGACATTGCCAAATCATAAAATACACTTGCCGGCACGCGTGCACGTGAACTATTCGGCCTTATGACTCACTTTCCCGACTGGGTCGAGCCGATGGCGGCGACGCTCACGCAGGAGCGCTTCACCGGGCCCGAATGGATCTTCGAGCGCAAGCTCGACGGCATCCGCCTGCTCGCGTTCAAGCAGGGACCGGAGGTCCGCCTGCTGTCGCGCAACCGGCTGCCGCAGAACATCCCTTCCCTCGTCGAGGCCATCGCGACTTTGCCGGTGCACGACGCGATTCTCGACGGCGAAGTCACCTGGGGCCCTTCGACTCGCGGCGACGAGAGCGGCGCCGGGTCAGAGCCGGCGGCGGGGGTCGCCTATCACGTGTTCGACATCCTGTGGCTCGATGGCCGCGACGTGATGTCGCTACCGCTCGACGCACGCCGCACGCTGTTGAGCGAGCTGCCGCTTCGAACGCCCTTGCAGCGTGTCGCGCCGCTCGACGATCCGAAGCCGTGGGAGCGCGCGAGCACCGAAGGCTGGGAGGGCGTCGTCGCGAAGCGGCGAGACGCGCCGTACGAGCACCGCCGCTCGCCTCACTGGCTGAAGATGAAATGCGAGGCGTCGCAGGAGCTCGTGGTCGGCGGGTTCACCGATCCGCAAGGTGGACGCCTCGGTCTGGGCGCGCTGCTCGTCGGCTACTTCGACCAGAACGACTTCGTCTTCGCCGGGAAGGTCGGCACCGGCTTCGACACCAAGCTGCTCGTTGACCTTCGCGCGCGGCTGGATGCGATCGAGATCGCGAAGACGCCGTTCACCAGATCCGTCGGGCTGCCGCGCGTGCGCGCGCACTGGGTGCGCCCCGAGATCGTCGTGCAGGTCGCCTTCATCGAATGGACGGTGCACGGCAAGCTCCGCCATTCCCGGCTGCGGGGCGTCCGCTTCGACAAGGCGGCGGGTGAGGTCGTGCGCGAGACGCCGCCACACCAAGGCTGAGTACTCTGTATTTCGTGACGGCGATCGGTGCCCTATTTCAGAAATACGACGACATATTTGGCCACAGAGAGACACAAAGACACAGAGAAGAACACGCTTCAGGTCGCGCGCTCGACGCGGCGCCGCCGAGCGGCGGGCGAGGCGTGCCAACCGCAAACGAACGACCCCTGGACCGTGGCGCTCGGTCGTTCGTTTGCGGTCGGCGCGCCTCACGGCGCGGCCTGCAGTGCAGGCCGCCCGCGTCGAGCGCCTCTGTGTCTCAGTGTCTCCGTGGCTTGCCCAAATCAATAAGTCGGCGTCATTACGAAATTCTGTACAAAGGGCTGATGGCCGAGGGCTGGACGTGATCACGCATCCGGAAAAAGTGCTGTTCCCGGACGATGGGATCACCAAGGGCGAGCTCGCGGCCTACTATGAAGCGATCGCCCCGATCATGCTGCCGCACATCCGCCGCCGCCCGATCACGATGGAGCGATATCCGGCCGGCATCGGCACGAAAGGGTTCTGGCAGAAGGACGTTTCCAAGGGCTTTCCTGCGTGGCTGGAACGGATCGAAGTTCCGAAGAAGGACGGCACGGTGCATCATCCACTGGTCACCGATACGCGATCGCTGCTCTGGGTGACGAACCAGAACACCATCACACAGCACGTGTGGACGTCACGCGCGCCGGACCTGTACTACCCCGACGTCTGCGTCTTCGATCTCGACCCGTCCGAAGACGATCCGGACGAGCTTCGCGCGGCCGCGCTCGTACTTCGCGATCTCCTGACCGAGCTGGGCCTTCCAAGCTGGGTGAAGACATCAGGCTCGAAGGGCTTTCACATCCTCGTCTCGCTCGACGGGAACGCCCGAACGGGCGACGTCGCGCGGTTCGCACACGCCGTCGGCAGGCTCCTGGTCAAACGTGATCCGCTCCACCTCACGCAGGAGTTCCACAAGGCCGACCGCGGTGGGCGCATCCTGGTCGACACCGGACGCAACGGCTACAGCGCGACGTTCGCCGCAGCCTACGCCGTGCGCGCGAAGCCCGGCGCGCCCGTGTCCGCGCCCTGCGCCTGGGAGGAGCTCGAACGAGGCGAGGTCGGTCCGCGGACCTTCACGCTGCGGACGATGGCCGCCCGCATCGCCGAGGTCGGCGATTTGTGGAAGGACATAGGTAACGGCAAGTCTGAAGTACGAAGTCTGAAGTCTGCGCTATCGAGAATCACGTCTGACTTCTGAGGCTGCGATCTCCGGTGAAGTCGAGTTGTCCTGCCGTTCGAGCGGTCACGACACGCGCGGAGGTGCGTGAACCTCGAGGCACGGTATGATCGCGACATGGGGGCGACGTCCGACATTCCGGCAGACTGGTTGGCGGACTTCGAGGCGGCGGCCCAGCGACCGCTGCCCCTCCGGATGCGGTACGCGTTCATCCACACGCACAAGCCAGGACTCGACGAGGGGCTGTTCCGCGCGTTCGACACGATGGCCGAGTACCGCGACTGGTGCGAGCGAACCCTGCCGTCGTGGCTCGGCTATGGGCGCGTTTGAGTACCGCCAGGCGCTCGAAATCCGCAACGCCTTCTCGCTGCGCGGCGTCCGATACCTGTTCATCGGCAAGTCGGGTGCGATTCTGCTCGGGTACCCGGATACCACGCAGGACGCGGACCTGTTTCTCGACAAGTCAGCGGACAACGGCAAGGCCATCGTCGCGGCGCTCGGCGACCTGGGCTTTCCCCTGACCGAAGCGCAAGGCCACGAGATCGAGGAGGGCAAGGACTTCGTCCAGCTCCGCAACGGCCCGTTCGATCTCGATCTTGTGTTCGCACCCGATGGGATCGAGCGTTTTGACGATGCCTGGGCGCGGCACGTCGATGTTGAAGGCTTTCCCGTTTGCCATCCCGATGACATCATCGCCAGCAAGGCGGCAGCGAATCGCGTCAAGGATCGCGAGAGCCTTCCGCGCCTTCGAGCTTTCCGCGACTACTGGGTCGCTCGCCGCGGGCATCCAACTTGATGAGGCATGCAGCCGCCCGTTCCAGCAGCAGCTCGCGCTCGCGTGCGTTGCGCGTGAGCGAGGCCGCGCGCTCGAACTCCCGACGCGCCTCGTCCGTGCGGCCGAGCTTTCTGAGGAGGTCGCCGCGCACGCTCGGCAGCAGGTGGTAGCCCCGAAGCGACGGCCCCGAGGCGAGCGCATCGACGAGATCGAGGCCGGCTTGTGGACCAAACGCCATCGCGTGCGCGACCGCGCGATTCAGATCGACGACCGGTGACGGCGCGATCTCGGCGAGATCAGCGTAGAGCCCCACGATGCGCGTCCAGTCCGTTGCCTCCGGCGTCTGCGCGCGCGCGTGACAGGCGGCGATCGCGGCCTGGAGCGCGTACGCGCCACGCGCGCCGCCCAGCGCGACGGCACGATCCAGGGCCGTGAGGCCGCGGCGAATGAGGAGGTGATCCCAGAGCGCGCGGTTCTGATCGAAGAGCAGGATGGGCTCTCCCGACGGCCCCACGCGGGCCTTCGAGCGCGACGCCTGGATCTCCATCAGCGCGACGAGGCCATGGACCTCCGGCTCCTCGGGCACGAGCTCCGCCAGAATGCGGCCGAGGCGGAGCGCATCCTCGCAAAGCGCCGGGCGCATCCAGTCGTCGCCCGCGGTCGCCGAGTAGCCCTCGTTGAAGACGAGGTAGATCACCTCGACGACCGACGACAGACGGGCGGCACGCTCCGCTCCGCGGGGGACCTCGAACGGGACTCGCTCTCTGGCGAGGGTCCGCTTGGCCCTGACGATGCGCTGGGCGATGGTCGGCTCCGAGACGAGGAACGCCCGCGCGATCTCCTCGGTCGTCAGGCCGCCGAGCAGGCGGAGCGTGAGCGCCACCCGCGCTTCGGTCGAGAGCACGGGATGGCAGGCCGTGAACACGAGACGCAGAAGGTCGTCGCCGACGTCATCGTCGAGCGCCGCGTCGAGATCCGGAACGGCCATCTCCTGCCGGGCCTCGAGCTCGCGCCCGAGCTCCTCGTGCTTGCGCTCGACGAGCTTGTTCCTGCGCCAGAGATCGATCGCACGATGCTTCGCGGTGGCCATGAGCCATGCGCCCGGGTTGTCCGGGACGCCCGACTCCGGCCACTGCTCGAGCGCGGCAACGAGCGCATCCTGTGCGAGCTCCTCGGCCCGACCGACGTCGCGGACGATCCGCGCGAGACCGGCGATGAGCCTGGCTGACTCGATCCTCCAGACCGCCTCGATCGCGCGATGTGTATCGGTAGCTGTCACGGCTACCAATCACACCATCATCACTCCCGCGGCGCAAGCCACACTGTTACTTGTTGTCATGGCTGAGGGCTAATGGCTGAGGGCTATGGTCGATGGTGCATCCATCAGCCATCAGCCATGTCGATGCACCAAGTCGCTACGACCCCTTCTGCTGCCCGGACTGCAGGTCGGGAAATCCGGCCGCGGCTGCCTTGACGTCGGCGGGGAAGTCCGAGAACTCCTGCACCTGACGAACCTCGATCACTTCGTTGTCCGAAGCGGGGCAGCGCGACGCCCATTCCACCGCCTCCTCCTTCGACTTCACCTGAATCATCCAGTAGCCGCCGAGCACCTCCTTCGCCTCGGTGAAGGGGCCGTCGGTCACCTTGGGCCTGCCTCCAGAGAACGAGACGCGCGCGCCCATCGACGGCGGGTGGAGGCCATCGAGCGCGAGCAGGACGCCGGCCTTCTGCAGCGATTCGTTGTACTTCATCATTGCAGACACGGCCCCGGCGTCCGGCATGGCGCCCGGCGCGGCCTTCTCGTATCCCGCGGGAAGCATCAGCATCATGAATCGCACGTCTTGTCTCCCTGCGAACGGGCTCCGCGAAGGTGCGGCGCCTGCGTTACGACGTCTTTTGCTGTTCCATCTGCGCGCGCAGGCGCTCTTCCTGCTCTCTGAGCTCGGGGGTGAACTCGGCGCCGAAGTCGTCGGCCTCGAAGACCTGGCGCACTTCGACCTCTGCACCGCCCCCG
>QHWJ01000277.1 GCA_003222535.1 Acidobacteriota bacterium
TTCTTTGCGGAGCAGGGGCTCTTTAGCCTGACCACAGCCCGTGCCCATGCCAGTCAGTCCGCTCCGCGGTGACCCACCGACTGGAGAGCCGGATGCGGGAGAACCGCCTGTCCGGTTCGGAGGGAGGGGGAAGCAAACTCAATTGTTTCTCCCTACCCCTATTCGAACCGCTCTTCTCCGTGCGTCTCCGTTACTCCGTTACTCCTTGTTTTGCCGTTCCCTCCGTCACCCTTGTACTTGATTGGAGTGTGCGGCCTGGCGAGGACCTCTCCCACGGAATCAGCGGCGGCGGCGGCGTCTCACCGGAGCCTCGGGCTGTTCGGCCTCTCGCGCAATCATCACCTCCGTCGACTTGACGATCGCCAGCGCGGAGTCCCCACGCCGGAGCTTCAGCTCGCTCAGCGCGTCGCTGGTGACGACGGCGGTCAGTATCTGATCCCCGATTCGCAGACGGACCTGGCCGAGCAGGCCATCGGAACGCACTTCCTCCACGAAGCCGCGCAGCCGATTGCGGCCGCTCAGCGCCACGATGAGTCCGATCGGCCTCTCGACCCCACGGGTCCGGGCCCGGGCCGAGGGCGTGTGTCTGGCCAGGATGCGATCGATTTCGGCCTCTGACAGCCGGTGATGGCCACCGGCGGTTTGCGTCGTTCGAATCTTTCCCTGGCGGATCCATTGCTTCAGCGTCGAATACCCGATGCCCATCCGTTCGGCTGCGGCGCGCGCTGTGAGAAGGGACATACAGGCCAGGACCTCCCCAAACCGCCTCGAATCATATCGCGGCCCCGGAATTGAGAAGCGCGTGCCGGTCGGACGAGTGTGGAGCCATGGAGCCAGGCTGTTTCGGCGACCCTGAAAAGCGTCGCCCTGCGTTTGTGTGCCGCTCGTCCTTCTGTCGATAGCCGATTCGAATCGATTAGAACCGATTTGAATAGTGGTTACATTCGAGATAGAGTTCATGAAAAGCCAGGAATCCGGACGTCCCAGAAGATCAAGAGGTCAGGAGTCTTCGTGTTGTGATGAGCCGGTCGTTTCCCGGAGGCCGAATGCGCGTGCGTCTGGTGTGTTCGATGCGTCTGTCCCTCCTCGCCGCGTGGTGCGCCGCCGCGAGCGCGGCGCCGCTTCTCGCTCAGGTTGCCGCCGGTGAAATCACCGGCGTCGTGAAAGATCAGGGCGGCGCGGCCGCGCCGGGCGCGACCGTCACCGTCACCAACGTCGAGACGAACCGGCGGCGCATCGTCGTGTCGAGCGGCGACGGCGTGTACACCGCGCCCAGCCTGGCGCCGGGCGAGTACCGCGTCGACGTCCAGCTGTCGGGGTTCGGTCCGGTTCGGCGAGCGGGCATCCGGCTCTCGACGGGCGAGAAGGCCCGGATCGACTTCGAGCTCGCCATCGGCGAGGTGCGCGAACAGGTCACCGTCACGGCGGAGGCCCCGATCCTCCGCGCGGAAACCGCCAGCCTCGGTACCGCCGTCGAGCAGGAGCAGGTCGTGCGCCTGCCGTTGAACGGCCGCACGTTCATCACGCTCGCGCCGCTCGCCCCCGGCGTCGCCCTCCCGCCCGGCTCACAGCTGCCGCGCATCAACGGCGGACGCCCGCGCACCAACGAATACCTGTTCGACGGCATCTCCGTGCTCCAGCCCGAGCCGGGCCAGGTGGCGTTCCTGCCGGTCGTCGACGCGATACAGGAGTTCAAGATCGAGAGCAACAGTCCGCCCGCCGAGTTCGGCCGCTTCAACGGGGGCGTCGTCAATCTGACCACGAGGGCCGGCACGAACGTGTTCCACGGCGCTCTATTCGAATTCCTCCGCAATGAAGCCCTCAACGCGAGGAATTTCTTTCAATCCGCGAGCCCGGACAAGCCGGACTACCGCCGGAACCAGTTCGGCGGCACGCTTGGCGGACCGCTCGTGAAGGATCGCACGTTCTTCTTCGCGGACTACCAGGGGCAGCGCCAGTCGATCGGCCGCACCGTGATCTCCACCGTCCCGACGCTGCTGCAACGACAGGGGATCTTCACCGAAGCGATCGGCGGGCGTCGGCCGGTCATCTACGATCCCGCGACGACTGTCGGGCCGGTGCGCACGGCATTTCCGGGCAACGCGATTCCGCTGGCCCGCATGGATCCGGTGGCGTCGGCGCTCCTGCGGCGGTACCCCTTGCCGACCTCGCCGGGCACGGCCAACAACTACCGTCGGACCGAGAACGAGATCGACAACCAGGACCAGTGGGACGCGCGGATCGATCACAAGTTCTCGTCGAATCGCGATCAGCTGTTTGGCCGCCTCTCCTGGTTTCGCGACCGGTTCCTGCCGGTGACGCCGCTTCCCGACGGGAGCGGGGTCACGACCGGGACGCCGGGTCCGCAGGACACGACCTCTTGGGCCTTTGCGTCGAACTACCAGCATACGTTCCCGGCAAACGTGTTGAACGAGCTGCGCATCGGCGACACGCGCCGCACCGTGGGACGAACCGCGGCCCGGCTTTCGACGGCCGCCGGACCGGCCCTCGGCATCCCCGGGATTCCCTCGACGGCGAAGTTCCCCGACACGCTGCCGGCATTTCTCATCGGCGGCTACCAGCAGCTCGGCTCGCCGGCGAACACGGCGTCGGACTTCAACACGAGCGTCTCGGAGGCCGCCGATTCATTGACGTGGCTGAAAGGACGCCACACGCTCAAGATGGGATTCGACTGGCGGTGGGAACGGCTGAACGTGATCCAGCCCCCGTCTCCGGCGGGATCGTTTACGTTCAGCAGTCTGTTCAGCGACCTGCCCGGCGTCGCCAACACGGGGACGCCTCTCGCCAGCTTCCTGCTCGGCCAGGTCCAGGCATTCTCGATCGATTTGCAACAGTCGACGATCCGGGAGCGCGCGCGCTTCCAGGAGTACTTCATTCAGGACGATTGGAAGGTCTCCGATCGGCTGACCATCAATCCCGGTCTGCGCTACACGCTGAATTTTCCGTCGACCGAGATCAACGGTCAGACGGCCGTCTTCAACCTGCAGACGCAGCAACTGGAGTACCCGGGGACCCGTCCCGTGCGCCCGCTGAAGAAGGACAACTTCGGGCCACGTCTGGGTGCCGTCTACCGGCTGACCGGCAAGACCATCCTCAGCTCAGGATACGGTCTGGTCTGGATCGAGATGGCCGGGATCACGACGCCGTTCACGACGCCGGCGTTCCCCTTCCTGCAGACGGTTTCGCAGCGGACCCTCGACAACATCTCGCCGGCGTTCGTGCTGCAGAACGGCCCGAGCGTCTCGCCGATCGCGCCCACGCCGGCGGCGGGTCTCGGCCAGGGCGTGTTCGCCGTCGACAGCACGCTCGGGTCCGGCTACGTCCAGCAATGGAACCTGTCGGTGCAGCGGGAGCTGACGGCGAACACGACCGTCGAGGCGGCGTACGTCGGATCGAACATCACACACGTCGGCATCCCGGACAGCAACCTCAATCAGCTGTCCGTCGATCAGCTCGCGCTCGGGTCCGCGCTGACCCGGCGGATGCCGAACCCGTACTTCGGCATCATCCCGCGGTCGTCGTCGCTCGGCGATCCGACGATTCCGCTGGCGCAGCTCCTCGAGCCGTATCCCGCATACACGACGGTCAGCCTGTATCGCAACAACGTCGGCACCACGCGCTATCAGGGGTTCGAGCTGAGTCTTCGGCACCGGCTGGCGCACGGGTTGTCGTACTCGATCGCTTACACGCGTTCCAGGCTGGTGGACGATGCATCGGCGGTGTTCGATGCGTCGATCCTGACCGGCCCCATCGCGAGCTACCCGGTGGCGGACAGCTTCAACCGGGCGCGCGAGCGCGACTACTCGACGGGTGACATCCCGCACGTCTTCGTGTCATCGGTCGTGTGGGATCTGCCCGCCGGCGCCGGCCGCGCCCGGCAGTTGCACGGTGTGGCTGGAGCGATTGCCAACGACTGGACGATTGCGTCCCTGGTCACGCTCGAATCCGGCGCGCCCGTCGCGGTGACACAGACCACGAACTTCAATGCGTTCGCCGGCTTCGGCGTGCAGCGGCCGAACCTCTCCGGCGATCCGGCGTTGCCGCCCGGTCAGCGGACGCCCGGCCAATGGTTCGACACGGCCGCCTTCACCATCGCGCCGCAGTTCACCATCGGCTCGGCGTCGCGGAACCCGGTCCGCGGTCCCTCGTATCGCGACGTGGATCTCGCGCTCATCCGGCGGATAGGGCTGGGCGCGCGTCAGGCGATCGAGGCTCGGGCGGAGGTCTTCAATCTCCTGAACACTCCGAACTTCGGCGCCCCGAACGCCGTGCTCGGCGCCGCGAACTTCGGCACGATCACGACCGCGCTCGACCCGCGCGCCATCCAGCTTGCGCTGAAGTTCGTCTTCTAACGTGATTTCTTCACATGCTCAGACGGCTCTTGACGAGCTCGTAATCCTCGGGCGTGTCGATATCCACCAACAGATCGGGGGGAAACTGCAGGACCACTGTCCGGTCATGGTACCGCTGGAGCACGGGACGGGCTCCATGCTGCAATTGGGCCAGCTCGGGGAACAGCTCGCTCTCGAACAGATGCGGCGGCGCCATGACGTCGCCGTAACGGACGCTGACGATGGCCGGTGCCTGATGGCGGTACGTGTCGAGCACGGTCCGGTACTCGTTCGAAGTCACGAACGGTTGATCGGCGAGCGCGAACATCGCGGCGGCACTTTCGCCCAGGTGCGAGACCGCCGTGCGGAACGAGCTGCCCATGCCGCTCGCGTACTGCGCATTCACCGCGTGGCGGATCGGCAGGCCGTCGAGCGCCACCAGCACGTGCTCCCAATCGCTCCCCACCACGACGAGCACGTCGTCGAAGCCGGCGTCGCAGACTTGCCGGACCGTGCGGCGGGCGAGTGGCTCGCCTCCGACAGGCAACAGCAGCTTCTGGGTCCCCATACGCGTGGAGGCGCCCGCCGCGAGAACGACCGCACTGATCATGGCCATGATTCTCCAGAGCGTTACCAAATCAGGCGTGACGTGTTTCCGTAGGGCGCGGCTTTAGCAGTGACGTGTTTCCGTAGGGCGCGGCTTTAGCCGTGGCGGTCGCGGCACCGCTGAAGCGGTGCCCTACGTCGATTTTCGCAACGCACGTTTATTCTATCGATACGGTCGCGCCGTTTGCCTGTAGTAGACTACCGCCCTTCCGAACAGATTACCTTTGCGACGCCGGCGTGGCGACTTCACGTGCGACGCGGCCGAGACATGAGGTGGGCGACGTGATTCCTGCAGCCTTCGAGTACCTCCGGGCTCACACCGCAGACGAGGCGTTCGCTTTCCTGCAGCAGCATGGGGCCGAGGCCCGCGTGCTGGCCGGGGGGCAGAGCCTCATTCCGGCGATGCGGTTTCGGCTCGCGCGTCCTGCCGTCCTGGTCGACATCAACTCCTTGAACGACTTGAGCTATATCCGCGTCGACGCGAAGTCGCTGGCCATTGGAGCGATCGCGCGGGACGCTGACGTCGAGCGTGCGCCGTGGATCGCCGACCGCCGGTGGAGCCTGATCCACGATGCGTCGCGCGTCGTCGCCGATCCGGTGGTGCGCCAGATGGGGACGGTCGTCGGCAGCCTGTGCCACAACGATCCGGCCGGCGACTGGACGGCGGTCGCCCTGGCCGCCCGCGCCGCGGTCGTCGTGCGCGGCAAGAGCGGAAACCGGCAAGTCGGGATCGATGATTTCCTCGTCGACAGCTTCACGACGGCCACGGGAGAAGGCGAGATGGCGCTGGGCGTGGTGTTTCCGATGCCCGACGATCGCACGGCCGGTTCGTACCAGAAGATGGAGCGCAAGGTCGGCGACTTCGCCACCGCCGCGGCAGCCGTCCAGGTGTCGATGAACGACGACGGCACGATCCGCAGCGCGGGTGTGGCACTGTCAGCCGCAGGTCCCTGCGCCGTGCGCGTGGACGCGGCCGAACGTCTGCTCGCCGGGCAGAAACCGGGCGAGGAGCTGATTCGCGCCGCGTCCGATGCCGCGTGGCACCGCAGCGCGCCGCAGGCCGACCTGCGCGGCAGCGTCGACTACAAGAAGCATCTGGCGGGCGTGCTCGTCGCGCGAGGGTTGCGTCAGGCGCTCGCGCGTCTGGGGGTGCAGGCATGAAGGTGCACGTCAAGGTCAACGGCATCAGCTACGAGCGGGAGGTGGAGCCGCGCGCGCTTCTCGCGTATTTCCTGCGCGAAGACTGCGGGTTGACCGGCACGCACGTCGGCTGCGATACGTCGAGCTGCGGCTGCTGCGTTGTCGTCATGGACGGCGAGCGGGCGGTAAAGTCCTGCTCGATGTTCGCGGTGCAGGCCGACGGCCACGAGATTCTCACCGTCGAGGGGCTGGCCGACGGAGGCAGGCTGCACGCGCTCCAGCAAGGGTTCTGGGATCAGCATGGCCTGCAGTGCGGATACTGCACGCCAGGGATGCTGCTGACGTCGTACGCGCTGCTGAGACACAACGCGACGCCCAGCGAAGCCGACATTCGCGAGGGCCTCGCCGGCAACCTGTGCCGGTGCACCGGCTATCAGAACATCGTGAAGGCCGTGCAGCAGGCGGCTGGCGCCCTGCGCGAATCGGTCGGCGCGAGCTAGCGGGCTCGTGGGAACATAGCGAGCCTCTCAGGCGAGCGTCGCTCGCCCGGCTGAAAGCCTCGCGCTCCGCGTCTGCGGGCAAGGGGACAACGATGAGCATTCAGGCGAAGCCTTTACATTCGGTCGGCGTGCCGATGAAGCGCAAGGAGGATCCACGCTTCATCCAGGGCAAGGGGCATTACGTCGACGACCTCTCCTTTCCGGGCATGCTCTACCTCTCGCTGGTGCGCAGCACCTACCCGCATGCCGAGATCAGGAGCATCGACATCACCGAGGCGCTGAAGGTGCCCGGCGTCAAGGCGGTGATCACGGGAAAGGATCTCGAGGCCGCCGGCCTCGGGTGGCTGCCGACCTTTCACGGGTTCGACAAGCAGATGGTGCTCGCGATCGGCAAGGTGCTCTTCCAATACCAGGAAGTGGCCGCCGTGTTCGCCGAGACGCGAGCGGCGGCCGTCGACGGCGCCGAGGCCGTGCAGGTCGATTACGCGCCGCTGCCGGTCGTCGCCGACCCCTTCACCTCGAAGGCCGACAAGGTGCTGCTGCGTCCGGACCGCGAGAGCAAGACGAACCGGATCTTCCATTGGGAAGTCGGCGACAAGGACGGTGCGGCGCGGGCGCTGGCGTCCAGCGCCCGGCGAATCAAGCAGCGCGTGTGGTTCCAGCGCTGTCATCCGGCGCCGCTCGAGCCGTGCGGCTGCGTCGCGTACTTCGACACGATGGGGCGGCTGCAATTCCATGTGACGTCGCAGGCGCCGCACGTGTACCGGACGGCGCTGGCCCTGGTCACGGGCATTGCCGAGGACAAGATCCACGTGATCTCGCCCGACCTCGGCGGCGGCTTCGGCAACAAAGTGCCGGTCTACCCGGGATACGTGTGCGCGATCGTCGGCGCGCTCAAGATCGGGCGTCCGGTCAAGTGGATCGAGACGCGCACCGAGAACCTCACGAGCACCGGCTTCGCGCGCGACTACCACATGGACGTGGAGATCGGCGCGACCGCCGACGGCAGGGTCACCGCGTTGCGCGTGGCGACGACGGCCGATCACGGCGCGTTTGACGCGGCTGCCGACCCCTCCAGGTATCCCGCGGGGATCTTCGGGATCGTCACGGGCAGCTACGACTTTCCGGTCGCGTACGCCGAGGTCGACGCGTTCTTCACGAACAAGGCGCCGGGCGGCATCGCGTATCGCTGCTCCTTCCGCGTCACGGAAGCGAGCTACGCGATCGAGCGCGGGATGGATATTCTGGCCGACGAGCTGGGCATCGACGCGGCGGAGCTGCGCAGGAAGAACTTCATCCGCAAGGATCAGTTCCCCTATCCGTCGGCGCTCGGTTTCACCTACGACAGCGGCGATTATCACAAGACGCTGGACGTGGCGCTCGAGAGAATCGGTTACGACGCGCTGCTGAAAGAGCAGGCGGAGAAGCGCGCGCGGGGCGAGCTGATGGGCATCGGCTTGTCGACGTTCACCGAAGTGGTGGGCGCGGGGCCGTCGAAGCATTTCGACATCCTCGGCATCAGGATGTTCGACAGCGCGGAGATCCGCATTCACCCGACGGGCGCCGGGATCGTGCGCACGGGCACCAAGTCGCAGGGCCAGGGGCACGAGACGACGTGGGCGCAGATCGTGGCCGAAGAGCTGGGACTCGACGCCGGGGCCATCATGGTCGAAGAGGGCGACACCGATACCGCGCCCTACGGCCTGGGCACGTACGCGAGCCGGAGCACGCCGGTCGCGGGCGCCGCCATCACGATGGCGGCGCGCCGCATCCGCGAGAAGGCGCGCAAGATTGCCGCGCATCTGCTCGAGGCCGGCGAGGCCGACGTCGAGTGGACCGACTACAGGTTCCAGGTGAAGGGCGTGCCGGCCAGGAGCGTCACCATGAAGGAGGTGGCGTTTGCCGCCTACACGAACATGGCCCAGAACGAGCCGGGGCTCGAAGCGACGTACTACTACGATCCGCCGAACATGACGTATCCGAATGGAGCGTACGTGGCGGTGGTGGATGTCGATCGGGAAACGGGCGAGGTGAAGGTGCGCCGCTTCGTCGCCGTGGACGATTGCGGCACCGTCATCAATCCGATGATCGTCGAAGGTCAGATTCACGGCGGGCTGACCGAGGGGTTCGCGATGGCGTTCATCCAGGAGATCCAGTACGACGCCGAGGGCAACAACCTGAGTACGAACTTCACGGATTACCTGGTGCCCACTTCGCTCGAGACGCCGCACTGGGAGACGGCCGGCACCGTCACGCCGAGTCCCCATCATCCGATGGGCGCGAAGGGGGTGGGCGAGAGCCCGAATGTCGGCAGCCCGGCTGCGTTCGTCAACGCCGTCGTCGACGCGCTGTCGCCGCTCGGCGTCCGGCACATCGACATGCCGATGACGCGGGACAAAGTGTGGCGTGCAATCCGCGACGCGGAATCGACGAAGGGATAGTGTGCCCGGTCCGTTCGTGGTCCGTTGTCCGCGCACTTTGGACCGAGGACATCGGACGGACAAAGCACGTAGGACCAGGAACCGAGGACTGCAGCGTGAACCTTCAATACAGCGGCGAGGAAAAGATTCCGGTGAGTCCAGCCGCCGTGCTGGCGTTCGTCAACGATCCCGGGAAAGTGGGACATTGCTTTCCCGAGGTGGTCGACGTCACCGTGCAGGATCCGACGCATTTCGAGTCCATCGTGAAGGTCGGTGTCGGGCCGGTGCGCGGCACGCTCAAACTGAAGATCGAGCTGCTCCCGGATCCCTCCCTCCGTCGGATCGACATGAAGATCGCCGGCGGAGGGTTTGGCAGCGCGGTGGACCTCACGGCGGGAGCCGACATCGTGGATGCCGGCGACGGCACGACCATTTTGAAATGGAGCGGTCAGGCCGTCGCGCGCGGTCCGATTGCCGCCGTCGGCGGCCGCGTGCTCGACGCCCAGGCGCAGAAGCTGATCGCACAGGCGTTTGCCAATGTGCGCCAGCAGTTGTCGGGTTGAGAAGGGCATGACCGACGCTGCCACGATCCGCGAGCGCCTGCGTGAGCGTGCCTTCATCGTCGACCAGGCCTTCGCGACCGCGCTGCAGATCATGCTCGCGCTCGAGAAGCCGCTGCTCATCGAAGGCCCGGCCGGCGTCGGCAAGACCGAAAGCGCCAGGGTCCTGGCCGAAATGCTGGGCACGCGGCTGATTCGGTTGCAGTGCTATGAAGGCCTCGACTCGATGGCGGCCCTCTACGAGTGGAACTACCCGCGGCAGATGCTGCACGCCCGCCTGAGCGAATCCGACGGCTCGAGTCTCGAGGAGCGGGAAGCGCAGATCTTCAGCGAACCGTTCCTGCTCAGGCGGCCGCTGCTCGAGGCGATTTCTCAGGACCGCTCGCCCGTGCTGCTCATCGACGAAGTCGATCGAGCAGACGAGGCGTTCGAAGCGTTCCTGCTCGAAATGCTGGCCGAGTGGCAGGTCACCATTCCCGAGCTGGGAACGATTCGAGCGCGGAACAAGCCGCACGTGATCCTGACGAGCAACCGGACGCGGGAGCTGTCCGATGCGCTGCGCCGCCGCTGCCTCTTCCTCTGGCTGCCGTATCCATCGCTCGATCAGGAAATCGACATCCTGCGCGTCCGGGTGCCTGGACTGGCGGAGCGGCTGGCTCGCCAGATCGCGCGCCTGATGCAGGCGCTGC
>QHWJ01000278.1 GCA_003222535.1 Acidobacteriota bacterium
TCAGAGCGCGTTTTGCACTTGACGCAGCCGGCGGTGTGCTTAAGCTACCGGGAGCACGTGGAGCGAATATGAAAACACAGATCCGCGCGGCTGCCTTGATGGCCACCTTCGCCGCCATCTCACCGGCTCTCTCGGCGCAGTGGCCGACCTATCCGACAGCCAAGACGCCTCGAACGGCCGGCGGACAGGTGGATCTCGCCGCGCCCACGCCGCGAACCGCTGACGGCAAGCCGGACCTGTCGGGGATCTGGGAGGTCATTCGAACCGGGACCGGGCAGGCCATCGTCGGAGCCGACGTCCCGGCTCTCAGCCGAACGAGTCCGTTCTGGAACATTGGCACGACGCTCGAGGGTGGTCTGCCGCTCCGGCCGTGGGCCGCAGAGCTTCGAGCCAGGCGTGTCGCGGACCACAGCAAGGACAATCCCGACGCCCACTGTCTTCCGCTCGGCCTGTCGCAGCTGCATAACCATCCGCAGCCGAGGAAGATCATCCAGACGCCGTCGCTCATCGTGGTTTTGTACGAAGCCAACGGAGGTGTCCGCCAGATCTTCATGGACGGCCGGCCCCTGCCCCGGAACGATCCGCAACCGTGGTGGTACGGCTACTCGGTCGGCAAATGGGACGGTGACACGCTCGTGGTCGAAACCACGGGGCTCAGGGACGACGGCTGGCTCGACGTGAACGGAGCCCCGCTCACCGATGCCGCAACAATCACCGAGCGGTTCCGGCGGGTGAATTACGGAAGCCTGGAGATTCAGTTCACGGTCGACGACTCGAAAGCGTACACGAAGCCGTGGACCGTGAAGATCAATCAGCGGCTTCTGCCCGACAGCGACCTGATCGAGTTCGTCTGCAACGAGAACGAAAAGTCGAGTCTGCATTACGTGAAGTGAGCCTGCCGCGCCCGTCTTTACTTCACCTGAAAACCCTCAGAAAATCTCTGTGTCTCTGTGTCTCCGTGGCCAATCTCTCGCAGGCCACAGGTCCTTTTGCCATGGCCTGTGAGGACTCGCATGACGAATGCGGAACGTGTTGTCGCGGTGTCGCTCCTTGGCGCGCTGCTCGTGCCGTTCGCCGCCCTCGCGCAACCGGCGGCGTCGCGTGTGGATCTGGCCGAGCATCATGAGTTCGTCATCGAGAGTTTTCGGACGGAGAGCGGCGTCACGCTGCCGCAGGCGCGCATCGTCTACGGCACCTACGGTCACCTCAATGCCGCCCGCAACAACGCGGTGCTCCTCCCGTCGCATTACATGGCGGACCATCACGGCTACGAGTGGATCATCGGACCGGGCCGCGTGTTCGATCCCGGGCGCGATTTCCTCGTGGCGACCGAGCTCTTCGGCAACGGCCACTCGTCGTCTCCGAGCAACACGCCGGAGCCGCATCATGGGCCGCGCTTCCCCGTCGTGACGATCCGCGACAACGTCGAAGCGGTCCATCGGCTGCTGGTGGACGAACTCCACGTCACGCACCTTCGCGCGATCGTCGGCTTCTCGATGGGCGCGCAGCAGGCGTTCCAATGGGCCGTCAGCTATCCCGATTTCGCGGATCGCATCGTGGCCACGGCGGGCACGGCGAAGACCTACCCGCATGGCGTCATGCGGCTCGAAGGACAGATAGCCGCGCTCACCGCGGACACGGCCTTCAACAGCGGCGACTACACCGCGCCGCCGGTCAAAGGGCTTTCGGCGTTCGCGGCGGTCTGGGGCGGCTGGCTCTACTCGCAGGAGTGGTGGCGGCGCGATCTCTGGAGGACGATGGCGTGGGCCGACACGACGCTGGACAAGTCGATCGAGAACTTCCGCGCGCGCTTCATAAGAGGCGCCGATGCCAACGACCTCATCCTGCAGATGCGCACGTGGGAGCGGCACGACGCCGGCGCCACGCCGGCATTCGGCGGCGACGTGGAGCGCGCCCTGAAGTCGATCGGGGTCCCGCTGCTCTACATGCCATCGGAAACCGATCTCTACTTCCCGATCGGCGACGCTCGGTACGAGGCGCAGTTCGTCCCGCGGGTCACGCTGACGCCGATCCCGTCGCTGTGGGGCCACACGGCTGGCGCAGCGAGCAATCCCGCCGACCTGAAGTTCCTCAACGAGACGATCGGCCGGTTCCTGTCGACGTCTGAACGCCGATAGGTTCGTCGCGTAGGGACCGGGCCGATGTGACGGAAGGCGCGATCCTGAACGATTTTCCGGACCTTACACGCGACGACATTCGCGGCGCCCGCCTTTGCCGCCGCGCGTGAACGGCGTCCGGCCTCGACTTGAACCCCAGTGTGTATGTCGAGACGAGCATCATCAGCTAGGTGGGTGCGCGGCCCAGCCGCGACGTCGTCATCGCGGCCAATCGGTCCGGCTCACCCGCGCCGGCTGCGGCGCGCGAGCAACGCACGCAGCGTCGGGTGCAGCGCGAGGTTACGAATCCTAGTTTGTTGGGTGGCTGGTCGGCTAGAGCCACCGACGGACGGAAGCCTTGTAGGGTGAGTACTCCGAGGGAAACCGTGCCTCGAGGTAACGCTCTTCCCTCGGGATGACCACGAGCCATATGAGCACAACGGCTGGAATGAGCGTAATCAGCAACGCGAGACTGTTGACCCAAAGAGAGAGACCGAGCTGAACAAGGGAGAAGGCGAGATAGATGGGATTCCGGCTGTAGCGGTAGGGCCCTGTGCGGACGATCGTTGTCGTGGGGCGGTTGCCTGGGATGGGCGTGCCAGCCGCCCGGAGCGTGCGAACTGCGGAGACGAAAAGGGCGATGGCCAGGACCGTAACGATGGCGCCCACTGGCCTGCTGACCGACGGAGGGACGAGCCGTACCGGCCAAAGGAGATGAAGCACCAAGCCGACTGTGATCGAGCCCAGGTAGACGAAAGGCGGACGAACCAGCCCAAGGTTTGCGACGTCCGGCCCGGAAGTTCCGAGACTGCGGTTATCTCGAGAATCGTCTACCAGGCAGTGTCTCCCCCGGCCGTCCAACTATTCTTGGAGTAGCCCGCATCGCTGTTCGCGGCCAACGCGTCTTGCCGTTACTGCGATCCTAGTCCATAAGTGGAATGAGTCCAACGGCCTCCTGACGCGGATGTCATTCCTGGCACTGCGGCGACCCGTTGCGCGCTCCCGGCACCGTTGCGTCAACTCTAACAGCCTGAATAATCGGGCGATCGCCGTCAGGCCGCAGGCGGCCCCGTGATGATTGGCTGCCGAGGGCCCGCGGCAAGGCACCGCGGTCCGGCCCTTCAACGGGCACGCGAGGCTGTAGCGGTGGCGATAGCTCCTGTAAAGTCACTTGAGCGCGCTGAAGCGCGCCGACGACGGCCGTCCTATGATGGAGCCGGGAGGCAGCTACGTTCGATATGAACTTCACATCGGGAGGCGCGAACCAGTTCACCACGCCGGGTACCTGGACGCCGCGCCCGATCGACCTGATCGAATTCGATTCCGTGCGCTGGGACGACGGCACGTACGACGGCAACCCGCCGTTTCCGCATGTCGACGCGCTTATCGAAAGCGAGTCGGGGCAGCACCTTCAACTGCGGCGCATCATCGATGCGTTGCGGCGGACCCTCGCAGAGCGGAGTTCCGGTCTAGAATTACTGGTGTCTGCAAGGAACAGAATCGATGCGCTGACGGACGCTGAGCCGGACCAGCTGGATGCGGCGAAGCTGGCGATGCGGAGTGCCAAAGCTGTCGTACGTGGGGACATCGCGCGGTTCGAGCGTGACCAGTCGACGCAGCCCCCCACGAGCGCGGTTGTCGAGTGGCTGACGTCCCTGCTCAGGCGTTACGACGCGTGGCTCACCCGCGTGTCGCCGCCCTGACACTTGGCTCCGACAGGTGCCATAGACGTCGGTCCGCCCCGCCGATGCCGCGAGTGTCTCATCAAAATGTCAGACAAAATGTCTGCGTGTAGGGTCGGTCCATTGGCGGCAACAACTCAGGAAGTAGATGGTGGAGCGCTTTTGTAGAGTGTTGTGCACGAGACGATAGGCGGGATTAGCCGGAGTGTCTGCACCCGGAATGCCCATTCTCAGAACCGCCCCTGCCACAGACTCCCCCGGGGCCACAGCGCAGATTAGCCGCCCATCACCCGCCGATTTATGACTCGCGCCGACAGCCGTCAAGCGCGACGGATCGCGTGCAGCCACGTGCGGCGTGTGGCGGCGCACCACGCGCGACACCTCCGGCGCGCCGGCGAACGGGCCGTCACCGAGGAATGTCGGGAAGAGGAGTGAACACTGAGGGATCGCGCATCCGGATCTCCTCGATGCGTCTTCGCACTCCTCCGGCATCGCATGGACCATCGCCTGAGCGTGTCCGAGAAATACGAACACGCTCCTGGTAGGCCGGCTCCGCCGGCGAAAACGCCCCGAATTCGCAAGTCCTTCCGCGCCAAGCGCGGCTCGAGGAGCCCGTGAGCATTATTCATACGGGCTCCTGGTCGATGTCCGCCTCGAGCTTGCAGTGTCCGACAACCACAGGGGCGGTGTCGGGGATCCCCGCAACGGGGTCGCTCTGCATCAGTTCTGCCTCGACGCGGACCCGGCTGGCGGTCTCGAGAGCCTGAAGCATGTGTGACGAAAAATCTGCCCGTACGTGGATGGCTTCGATGTATTGTGGTGCTCTTTCCGGCACAGCCAAAATGGCAATGCCCGATCAGGCTGAGTCGAATGCGAGGCGCCAAATGAGAACGCTCATCCGGTGCGCCGGCTCCGTTGCGCTGCTGTCCCTTGCCGCCGGGCCGCTGTCCGCGGAAGACGGCGCACCCCTCTACAAACAGATTTGCGCCGCGTGCCACGACACCGGAATCGATCGTGCGCCCAATCGTGAGGCGCTCCGGGCGATGACGCCGGAGCGTGTGCTCGCCGCGCTCGAGACGGGCGCGATGATTTCCATGACGAGCGGCCGCACGGCGGTGGAGCGCCGCGCCATCGCGGAATTCGTCACCGGAAAACCGTTCGGGCGGCCCCTGGTCACCACGCCGTCGCCGCAATCCCTGTGCGCGGCCAGGGCCGGCGACTTCGCCGGCGCGTCGGCCGGGCCGGCCTGGAACGGCTGGGGCGTGAACACGTCCAACACGCGCTATCAGGACGCCGCCGCGGCCGGATTCAGCGCCGCGCAGGTGCCTCGTTTGAAACTCAAATGGGCGTTTGGTTTTCCGGGCGACGTGGCGGCCGACGCCCAACCGACGGTCGTCGGCGGACGCGTCTTCGTCGGCAGCCAGAGCGGCAACGTGTATGCGCTCGACGCCTCGACCGGCTGCATCCACTGGTACTTTCCGGCCGCCGCCAGCGTGCGCGCCGCCGTCACCATCGGGCGGGTCGAGACCGATGCCGGATCGCGCGACGTGGCGTTCATCGGTGATCGCGCCGGCAACGTGTACGCCGTCGAGGCGGCGAAGGGTACCCTGCTGTGGAAAACAAAAGTCGACGATCATCCGGTCGCCCGCGTCACCGGCTCGCCGGTTTTTCACAACGGACGGCTCTATGTTCCGGTTGCGTCCGGCGAAGAAACCGCCGGCGCGACATCTGGTTATGAGTGCTGCCGCTTTCGGGGCAGCCTGGTGGCGCTCGACGGCGCCACCGGCAGACAGATCTGGAAAACCTACACAATCGCCGAAGAGGCGCGGCCGACGACGAAGAATAAGGCCGGCACGCAGATGTGGGGACCGTCGGGGGCGCCCATCTGGGCGAGCCCGGCCATCGACGTCCGGCGCAACGCGATCTACGTCACGACGGGCGACAACTACAGCGATCCCGCGACCACGACCAGCGACGCATTCGTCGCATTCGACCTCGGCACCGGGAAAATCCTCTGGTCCCGGCAGACCACGGCGGCCGATGCCTGGAACACCGCGTGCCGCCTGCAGGACAGGGTGAACTGCCCCGAGTCGAACGGTCCCGATTTCGACTTCGCATCTCCGCCTATTCTCGTGACCCTTGCGAGCGGCCGGCGCGCGCTGGTGGCCGGACAGAAATCCGGCGTGGTCCACGCCGTCGATCCGGATCGCAACGGTGAAATCCTGTGGCAGACGCGCGTGGGCAAGGGCGGAATCAACGGCGGCGTGCAATGGGGCTCGGCCGCCGACCAGTCCAACGTCTACGTGGCGCTCTCCGACATTGGCCGGATCTCGATCCCCAACAGCCTGGCGACTGAACCCGATCCCAAGTCAGGGGGCGGGCTGTTCGCGCTCCGCCTCGAGAATGGCGAGCAGGCCTGGTTCACCCCGCCGCCGGCATGCGGTCAGAGAAAACGTTGCAGTCCCGCGCAATCGGCCGCGGTCAGCACCATTCCCGGAGCGGTGTTCTCGGGGTCGGTCGACGGGCATCTCCGCGCGTTCTCCACGACGACCGGCGCCATCCTGTGGGACTTCGACACGGTCGGCAATCACAGGACGGTCAACGAAGTTCCGGCGCGCGGCGGATCTCTGAACGGGCCGGGACCGGCGATCGCCGGAGGAATGGTCTTCGTCGAATCGGGATACGCCGCCAACGGGATTCCGGGCAACGTCCTGCTCGCCTTCTCGGTGGACGGCAGATAGGGACGGTTTGCGCCTGTGAGACGTCTGATGTCGTCGCTGATGGCCGTGCGGGCCGCCCTCTGGGCCGCGATCTTCATGACGGTGACCGTGGCCGTCTCGAGGGCGGACGACTGGCCCGAAATCCGTGGCAAGGGCCGCCTCGGCGAGTGGAACGAAACCGGAATCCTCGACAAGTTCCCGGAAGGCGGTCTGAAGGTCCTGTGGCGCACGCCGATCAGGGCCGGCTATTCGGGGCCCGCCGTTGCCGATGGACGGGTCTTCGTCCTCGACTACGTCGAAACGCAGCGCCCGCGCGGCACCGAGCGCGCGGTGGCGCTCGACCAGAAGACCGGAAAGATTCTGTGGACCCGGGAGTGGCCGGTCGACTACCGCGGCATCTCGTGGCCTGTCGGACCTCGCGCCACGCCAACGGTTGACGGCGATCGCGTTTACGTCGCCGGCGCTGACGGCAAACTGCTCTGCTTGAACGTCGCGAATGGCGACGTCATCTGGAAGAAAGACTACGTGACGGATTACGGCGCCGATCGACTGAAATGGGCCTTCGACTGGGGATTTGCCAGCTCGCCGATCGTCGACGGCGGCCGCCTCATCTGCCTGGTCGGCGGACGGCCGGACGCGAAGGTGGTCGCGTTCGACAAGATGACCGGCAGGGAGATCTGGCGGGCGCTCTCGTCCGATTCGGATCTCGGCGTCGCTCAGCCGATCATCATCACGGCGGGCGGCTCGCGGCAGCTCATCATCTGGTATCCGGGGGCCGTTGCATCGCTCGATCCGATCACCGGCAAGACGTATTGGGAGCAGCCCTACAAAGTCGGCGCCTCGATGACGGTGGCGATGCCGGTGCAGAGCGGCGCGCAGCTGTTCTTCACGACCTTCTACAACGGACCGCTGATGCTCACGCTCGACCAGACGAAACCCGCCGCGACGGTGCTCTGGAAGGGCCAGAGCGACAGCGAGATCCAGACCGACGGGCTGCACGCGGTCATCACGACGCCGGTCATCATCGGCGACTGCATCTACGGTTTGTGCAGCTACGGCCAGTTTCGCTGTCTGCGGGCGAAGACCGGTGAGCGCGTGTGGGAATCGCAGGCAGTCACCAGGGAGCGGGCACGCTGGGCATCGGGGCTCATCGTGCGAAATGGCGATCGGCTCTTCATCAACAACGATCGCGGGGAGCTCATCATCGTCAAGCCCGATGCCGATGGCTACCACGAGATCAGCCGGACGAACCTGATCAAACCCACGTCGCCGCCGCAGAACCGGCGCGAGCTGGTCGACGTCAACTGGTCGCATCCTGCCTACGCCAACCGGCACATTTACGCCCGCAACGACGAGGAGATCATCTGCGCGTCGCTGGCCGCGGACGGCACATGAGATTTACGACATGCAGCGCGCGAGGGCCAACGTCGAGGCGATTTATCACGAGCTGAAAAAGTAACCGGACGCGCCCGGCCGTCGCGGCGCGGGCTCAGGCTGCCTGCGGCGTCGCTTGGAGTTGTGAAGGACACCTCAGGCGCCGTGATTTCCGGCATGACAGTCGATCCACAAACTCAGAACGTCACGACGCGATCGTGGTCCACGACGAGCTGCGCGTATCGCCTGGGATCGATGAATTCGGCGTTCTTGCCACTGAGATCGGCTTCGGAGACCCCACGGGCCTTCGCGCAGCCCCCTCAAACGTAGACGCGGACGCCTTTTTCGATCGCGAACTGCAAGAGATCCTTCAGCGGTGGAACCGCGAAGCCCGTGATGGCATCGCGCACTTCGTTTTTCAGCACAACCGGGGCATCAGCCATCAGCGAGATGCTGACTTCATGCCCAGCCTCGATTGCGCCTTTCGCGACATGAAACGGCATCGTCGCGCGTGTCGGGTCGTCAGATCCATGCGTTCCGGTCAGAAGCAATTTGGCCATTTCTGTCCTCCGTTCCAAGAGGTCATGGAGCCGGCGCTTTTCGAGGCGCACAAATTGACCCCAACGACCCCGTACCGCCGCGCGGTACGCTCCTTCGTCGTGCCGGCAGAGCAATCGAAGCGGCCCGTCATCGCCACGTCGCTGAATCCAGCCGACGCGAACACGTCGATGAGCTCTGCTTCCAGCAGCCGTTCCATGAAGTCATCGACGACTGTGGCGATTTGTAGCGATACTGTAGACGCCGCCGAGGCCGGCGTAAAGCGGTTTCGGCTTCTCCTGCGCCATAGCCACGCCCGACGCCGGCGATCGTTACTGTCGACTCCAATCTCGAACCCTGAGGCGTTCGCCGGAGACTGGTCGGTGATTTCCTTTGACTGACTTAGAAGGGAGGGGTTTGCGGGGCATGCAACCAGCGTACGTGCAGCTTTCGCTGGGCGCGGCATGACGGTGGTCCCCGCCGCCCGAGGCGAGCCGCGCGGAGCCCTGTGTCAAACCGCTACTGCTACTCAGCCTTGAGAGCCTCCAGGGGATCGACCGCTGTGGCGCGATGAACGGACACATAGCTCGCCAGGGCCGCGGCCATCGCCAGGATGATCGGCACCGCAGTGTAGGTAACCGGATCCAGTGGACTGACGCCAAACAACATCGATGACAGCAGCCGCGTGAGCGCCGTGGCGACGAGGAGCCCGATCACCACGCCCGCGCCTGCCAGGACGAGACCGTGGCGCACGAATCTGCGCCTGAGCTCGCTGTGTTGCGCGCCCAACACCAATCGAATGCCAACTTCACGCCTGCGCTGCGATACGACGTACGAGAGCACGGCATAAATGCCGACCATCCCCAGCACCAGTGCCATGGACCCGGCGAGGGCGAGCATCACGAGCGTGAACGACGTTCTGGACATCGACCGGCTGTAGACCTCGGCGAGAGTCTGGACCCGGGCGATTGGAAGATTCGGGTTGACCGCCCAGACAGCCCTGCTGATCCGCATCGCCAGATGTTCGGTCCCTGCCTGCTCGCTTCGAATGGCAAACGTCACCGAGCGGGGGACAAAGGTGCTGGAAACACCCGGGCCACGTTGTACTCCCGCTCGCCAATACACGACGGTCGGAGCCTTCTGGTGTACGCCGCTGTCGTAGACGTCTCCGACCACGCCGATGATCTCGTTCCACGCGCCAACGCGGCCCACGCGAATTCGCTTCCCGAGAGCGTCGGATGGCGCGCCCCACATCTCGCGCGCCATGTTCTCCGAGACGACAGCAACCTGCCGGCTGTCGTAAATGTCGGTCCATGTGAAATCCCGACCAGCGAGCATTGGCGTGCCGAGCGTCCTGAACAATCCGGGGGAAACAGACTTGGAGCGCCGCAGGGGCGGAATCCCCTGGTTGTACGTCTTGTTTTCGACGGTCATCACCATGTTGTTCTCGAACTCCGTCTCGATCGGCATGGCCGTGGCGAACGCCACAGACGTCACACCCGGAATGGCTGCGATTCTCTCCGCGATGTCCTGCTGCATCCGCACGACCCGTTCCGGCTCCGCCACCTGAGCGTCCGGGATCGAGAGGCGCACCATCTGGACCGTCTCCGGCTGCGCGAATCCAGGCCGGACCCTCCTCAGAGCGTCAAAGGTGCGGATCATCAGACCGGCTGCAACCAGCAGCACCACCGCC
>QHWJ01000279.1 GCA_003222535.1 Acidobacteriota bacterium
CCTCTGCCGCCGCGTCTCTTGTGTCCGAATGTCGCGCCACGCGTCTCGCGCAAATCCTCGAACTTTTCGGGGAGGATAGTTGGCGCAATGTTTATGCGGGTGAACTTGAAGTGCGTCCAAGTCCCGAACTACGCGGGACTCATGGAGCGCCTCATCCCATTTTACGAGAGGCAGCGGGACCTCACGCTGGAACTGATGCCCCTCGACCGCTCCTTGCCCCTGCGAGTCCTCGACTTGGGCTGTGGACCGGGCTTGATGGCTAGCCGCATTCGTGCTGAATATCCCCAGGCGCAACTCACGCTGATCGACCTGACCACGGAAATGATTGATGTGTGTCGATCTCGGTTTGAGGGTTTCGACAGGTCCAACCCCTTGGGCGTAGTCGGCAAACTGAACATCCCCGCTGACGGTGGTCAACTCGGAAGGCAGTCGTCCTCGCAAATCCACCCAGAATGCCAATTCGCATGGGGCTTTCTTCACGTCAAGGAAATGCCGTCGCGCGCAAGCACCGGCCGCGATCAGTCGGTTCTGGTCTGATCGCCGAGCGAGTTCGAAACAACGATGTGCGTGACCGTGTCCCAGGCGTTGTGGATCCCGATGAGCAGCAGGCCGAGCGCCGCCGCCGCGATGACGAACAACCCAGATTGGGTGTTCGTGCGCAGGAAGGCTGCGCTGAGCGCGAGGGCCGCGTAAACGCTGCACGGCAACAGCGCGTACCACACCCAATCCTGCCAGACAGGCGTGTAAGTCGTCTGGCGACGGGCGCGGCGGATCCCGACGGTGCCATAGGCGAGCCCGCCGAGACCGCACATCCCGAGCGCGACTGACGCAGGGAAAAGCGAAGGCCAGGGAGCGCTCATGATTGCCGAGACAAGCAAGGCACCGGCTAAATGCACGACCGTCGGCGTTCCAAACGCGCTGAGCGTGTCGGCCGTGGTGCGGTGGCGCTTGTCGGCGATCAGGGTCATCACGACGAATTGCAGGCCAATCAGCGCTCCGCCGGACGATCCGACAATGACGTAGAAGCTCTCCCAGGCGGATCGCGCACTCGCAAATTCA
Organism: Acidobacteriota bacterium; assembly: GCA_003222535.1. Classification (GTDB taxonomy): domain Bacteria; phylum Acidobacteriota; class Vicinamibacteria; order Vicinamibacterales; family CAVVIG01; genus QHWJ01. Next base: position 1,060 of record QHWJ01000279.1, read on the forward strand.
TTCACGGGATGCACCAACCTTCGTTGCAATCCTGTCAGCGACCGGTCATTTGCTCCAGCTGCTCATGATTTTCCTTCATCCCGCAAGGATCGCGTTTGCGAGAAACGCGGCAACACCGGCCGCGACGAGCGCGCTCACGCGCGCCAGGACGAGGCGAATCACGATCGCTGGCGCCGCGCCGAGTGCCATGCGGATCCCAAGCTCAGCCCGTCGCCGCGTGACGGCGTACGACGTCACACCGTAGAGTCCAAGGCCCGCGAGCAACAGCGCGAGGCCGCCGAAAAATCCCGACAGCTCCGCTACGATTCGGTCCTGCGCCATTGCGTCGCGCACTTCGTCGCCGATCGGTCGAGCCTTCAACACGATGTCCCGATTGACCCCGAGGATCGCGGCGCTGACCGCGCGCGTCAGCTGCTGCGGCGGCTGCCTTGTGGAACGGACGCCGAGATAAAAGTTGGTCGTGAGAATCGGATCCGTGTCTTGACCGAGCGCCAGATAGACGGTCGGCTCGTCCGGCGAACGGATTGAGCGGAACACCGAGTCGCGCACCACGCCCACGACAGTCATCGTGCCCAGCGAATAGTCGCCCTGCGCGCGAAACGTCAGCGTCAGCGGCTTTCCGATCGGCGACGCGCCGGGCGAGAACCGTCGCGCGAACGCTTCGTTCACGATCATCGCCTTCGGCGTGGTCGGCGTCTCACGATCGTCGAAGTCCCGTCCCGCGTCGACGGCGATGCCGAAGGCCGCGAACATTCCGGGCGTGACGAAATCCGACTGCCTGATGCGCTCCGCGCCCGGCGGCGGCGAAATGCCCGGCTGTGACACGGCGAATTCGCCGACGAGTGTGCCCGCCAGCGGCGCATTCATCGATCCGCCCACGAATTGGACGCCGGGCACGGCGGCCACCGCCTTGACCAGACGGTGATACAGCGCGTTGCGCTCGATCCCAGGCACGGTCGGTGTTCCGATCGTCACGAGCAGGGTGTCGCTCCGATCGAAGCCGAGCGGCACCTGCGTCAGGTGGCTGAACGTCCTGACGAAAAGTCCGGCCGCCACGACAAGCGCGAGTGACACCGCGACCTGCGCGACCACGACGAGGCTCGAGAGTCCGGCTCGGCCGGCGTGCGCGTTCTGGCCGCGATCTTTCAACGCGTCAATCGGCGCCACGCGCGACGCGTGGATCGCGGGAGCGACGCCGAAGAGGATCGTCGTCACGATCATGACCGCGCCGGCGAACGCCAGCGCGCGCCAGTCGATCGGGGCGTCGAGGCTGATCGGCCTGGTGCTGGTCGAGAGCTGCGCGACCCGGATTTTCCCCGCCCACTCGACGAAGACGACGCCGATTGCCGTGCCTGCGGCGGCGAGCAGCGCGCTTTCCGCGATCAGCAGCCGCGCAAGCTGCCAGCGCGACGACCCGAGCGCCAGCCGCACGCTGATTTCGTGGCGCCGCGCGGTCCCGCGCGCCAGCTGCATGTTCGCGACGTTGGCTGCCGCGATGAGGAGCACCATCAGGACGACCGCGAAGACGGCGGCGAGTGGCCGCTCGAAGCGCTCGCGCAGCGACGACGTGCCGCCGCTCGTGCCGCCGCTGGCCAGCACAAGCGTCAACGGTTCCTTCAGGTACTCAGCCGGCGGTTCGTCACGCCCCGAGTCGTCGATCGAAGCTCCGGCTGCAGACCTCGAAGCGCCGCAGCCGACGACTCCACGGTCTGACCCGGCTTCAGCCGGACGATGATGTTCAACCAGGTTGAGTACTGATCGAACGGCGTGGTCGACAGTACGGCGGACGCGCGGCGTCCCGGCAGGAAGAAATCGAACGTTCGACCGACTTCGGTTCCGAGAAAGAACGGCGGCAGCACGCCGACGATGGTGACCGGCGCGCGGTCGAGCAGGACGTGTATGCCGACCGCCCCGGCGTCGCCGTTGAACCGGCGCTTCCAGGCCGTATAGCTCAGGACCGCGGCCGTGCCGTCTGGCCCGCCGGCGAGCTCGTCGTCAGCAGGCGTGAGCACGCGGCCGAGTAACGCGTTGACACCCAGCGTCGCGAAGTAGCTGCCGCTCACGAACAGGCGATCGACGAATCGTGGCCGAGACGCCCGTCGTGCTCCCGCCCCGATTCTCGTTCGTCGGATTTCCCAAACAACAGGATGATGCCAGCCGGGCCGCATATCGGGCGCTGGTGCCTCGCTTTGCCGCGCTCGCGCAACAAGCGTGGCTGTCTGTGCCGGCGGTCGCGTGCCTCGCCATCGCCACGTTCCTGTGGAACAATCGCCGCCTTCCCGAGCCGGCGACGGCCGGCCTGGCCGAATCGCGGCTCCGCGCGAGCATCCGCAGAATGGTCGAATGGCTGACCGAGGCGAACCCCGAGACTCAAGCCGGCTTCTTTTTCACGTGGCAGACGCTGACCAGAAGCCAGCCGCACCGCACCGTCATCGCGATTGCCGTCGCCGCTGGACTCACACATCTGCTGATGGCACTCGCCACGAGCGGCATGCACAGGCTGGAACTCCCCTCGATGCCGCTCGGATTGTTTGGCATCAACATCATCGTGCTGGCGTCGCTGATCGCGGGCTTCCGGTATGCCGTGACGGTCCCACCAGAATTGGCGTCGAACTGGACGATTCGTCTGGCGTGGCTCGGCGACGTACGTGGCTATCTGGCCGGCGTCAAAGGCGCGGCCATCGTCGCACTGGTGACCGTGCCGCTGCTGGTGCTCCTGCCGTTGCACGTCGCCCTCTTTGGATTCGCCATCGCCGTGGTGCATTCGATCTACGGCTTCATGGTCGCCACGGCAACGCTGGATGGCCTATTCCTGGGGTACCGGCAATTCCCTTTCGGCTGCAGCTATGTGCCCATCGAGAATCCGAAGCTGCTCTGGCCCGCGGGGCTGGCGACCGTTCTCCTGGTCACCTACGGATTTGCCGACGTGGAACGGTTCGCGTTGCAGACAGCGACGCGGACGGCAGCGCTCGGCGCCGCGCTCGCCGCGATCGTGCTTCTGGTCAAAATCATCGATCGGGCGAAGCGACGCGAGCGGCTGCCCGTGAATTTCGACGAACGACCGGCACTGGCCACGCAGCGGTTGGGCCTGTTCGAGCGCATCGCGAATCACGACTAGACTTCACCGATGGCGCGGTCGCGGGTTCTTCGCTCGCGTATGCCTATTTCGCGTTAGGGGCGGCTCGCCCTGCGACCACCGCGTTCATGCTAATTCCACCAGCATCGTGGCTGTTCGCCGCGGTTGCGCTTGGGATCACAGCGTTCTCAGCCAGGGAGTAGGATCAACCGCCCGGCCGGTCAGTAAACCTCCCTTCGCTAACCGCACTCGCCCCGTAATGCGCAGGTCTGACGCAGTGATGCGCACGTCAGAAGATCGCGAGGGGGTTGACCGGCGACCCGGTCCCTCCCTCGACCGGCAGCGGCGCGAACGTGATCACGAACTCGTACCGGTTCAATCGTCGCGCGGTGGCCGCGGCCTGCTCCAGATCGAGGCACTCAATGATGTTGATGCCCATCCAGTTGAGGACGGCCACATGGATGGGATTGCGCAGGCCTTCCCAGCCCGGCCGAGGGTTCCAGTCGATGTTGAAGTCGTGCCCGATGAACGCCGGCAGCCGTTCGTGCATCCACGGAATCGTGTCGGCGTAGTAGCCGGCCACCTGTCCGGTCCACGGGCCGAGCGCCGCGCGTCGCTTCCATCGGCCGATGTAGAGCAGCGGTATGTCGCCCGGCCCCGCCTTCACGCCGGACTTCTTCTCCCAGGCTTCGAGGTCCGCCCGCATGATCGGTGTATTGGGGTCCACCCAGTCGGCGCCTTTCAATTGCGCGATGTCATACAGGACCGCGCGCGTGGTGATGCCGTCCTTCCAGTTCATCACGCTGCCCTTGATGCATCCCGCCTCAGCCGACACGTTGTCTTTCACGGGAACGCCGTTGTACATCGTCCCGTTCTCGAAGAAGTGACACCAGGTGTCGATGTGCGCGACGGTCTGACCGTGAAAGCTCACCTGATAGGTGTCGGTGGTACCGCCTTCGGTGATGTTGTTCGTGACGCGGTGAAAGATCCCCGGGGCGCCGACGTCGGCCGCCACTGCCTGCGGCTCGGCATGCGCGAGCGACACGACGATCCCGTCCCTGGTCAGCTTCATGGCGCTCTGCACTTTCTGGGGCGTGACGAGCGTCGAGGTGCCCTTGCTGTCTTGTCCCACGGGCGCCCATTTTCCCCACGTCTTGAAATCCTTCCGCCATTGCTCGTAGTGCGCGCGAAGCGCCGCGCTGTCGGCTGGCGCCACGGCTGCGCGCGTCTGTGAGGGGGCAGGCGCCTGCCCCTGTGCCACCTGCCATCCGCCGGCGAGCCCAGCCATCATCACTGCGGTCCACACGGCGCTCGATTTCATGTGTCCCATGCGTTCCTCCTTGCGAAACATCATGTCGGCCATCCTTGGCCGTGAAAGGGTCGCCTTGCGTGAGTCCGTAGGGCGAGGCTTTCAGCGGCGAAAGGCGAAGCGCTCGCGGCATCTACTCTGGAGACAAGGAGCCGAGGTACGCGGAAATCGCGATGATGTCGTCTTCGGAAAGGCTCGCGACAGCGCCCTTCATCAATGCCGCAGCCTTGCCCGCACTGGACCCGTACTGCAGATCGAAGAGCTGCCGCGCGATATACACGGGTTGCAGTCCCGCCAGGCGAGGAACCTCCCCTAGACCGCGTAGCGTTTCGCCGTGACACAGCGCGCACGGAACGGTTGTCCCCGAGCCGCCCGTCTTGACCAGCACCTCGCCTCTGGCGCGGCTGCCTGGCGGAACGTAGGCGATGAAGCCGGAATGCGGGTCGCGAATCTCCGTGCGGAAGGGGTCCGCGGGAATCTCGAGGATGCGTCGTCCGATGGGCTCGGTCCCGCCGTCAGGATGAAGCTGCCGATGACGGCCGGCTGTCGCGATGTAGGTCCTGGGCGGCGTCGCAGTCTCGATCACCTTCACCCATGTGCGGGGCGTCAGCGCCGCGAAGTATTCCGCTGCCTGCCGCACATCCTCGTCCGAGGTGGTCTTGGCGATTGGACCCATCCGCGCATCATCTTGGCGCGTTCCAGCCTTGTAGTAGGCCATCTGACGGATCAGATACTCGGCAGGCATGCCCGCAAGGTCGGCGGATTCGGGATGACCCTGGCCGGACATCAGATGGCACGAGCCGCAAGCGAAGGCAATTCCGGTATCACCTTTGACCGATCGTGGCGCGGGCAGATGTTCGTCGGGAAACCAATCCGGGGGATTCGCATTCCCGGCGATCGTTGCGGCGTCGTATTCCTTCGCGCTGCCAGGCACACGCACGGTGCCTTCCGGCCGCACGCCGGGCGGCTGGATCTTGTCAGGAATATTGAAGGCCCAGGCGGGAAGTCCGTTGGGAACCGTGAGCGGTGCTTGTGCGGTCGGCGACTGCGCAGCGAACCCCGTCGCAAGGGCGCAGGTCAGCGCCGAAGCAAGGTGAGACGCAAGGCGAGGTCTCAAGAACTGCGATTGTAATGTATCGGCGCTCCTGAGAATCGTCGACCCTGAGGTTGCCCGGCTTCCGCCTTCGCTGCCGCTTCGGCTGGACAGGAAAGCGGCTCCGTCCCGTCATCGCGGCGACATGGAGATCAGCGGCTGACGTTGGCTCGGTAGACGGACTCCTTCGGAAAGTCCTTGTCTTCTGGTCCCCGAATTGTGCGAGTTTCGAATCGTCCACGCTGCTCCTCCGGACCGCGCAAGGCGTGGAAGACGATGTCGATGAGCGACAGAACGCTTGGTCCGCAGCCGAATCGTTTCGACTTGGGATGGACGTCCTATGACCGCGTCCTCTGCGGTCGACTTTCCCTCGCCGGGAATGCCGCGCGTGCTCCAGCCGCAGAACGTGTGCATCCGTGCGGATTACGTGAGTCCACGATGGGGCAGGTCACGCAATATCGCGCCGCATGCATATCTGCAAGCCGGCTCGCGTGCTGAGCGGGCGCGGTCGTCTGCGAATTTCGATGTGCGAAACACGACGATTCCGTCATTTAGATCCAAAACTCGTTCGCGCGACGGGAATCGCTGGTGGCCTGTTCAGCGGATCAAGCTAATGCACCGTGTCCGAGACCTTGTGGCATGGCCGTCGCACTCTGACGGGCTCTATGATTACGCGTATCACCGACGTCACATCCGCTGCATTCATCGTCCTGGCTCTGTCGGCCGCGGGCGAAGGAGCCACGATCAGAGTTCCGGCCGATGCGCCGACCATTCAGCAGGGGATCGACGCCGCGGTAAACGGCGATACAGCCCTCGTCAGTCCCGGCACTTACTACGAGCGGATCAATTTTCACGGCAAGGCGATCACCGTCGCGAGCGAACAAGGTCCGGACATCACGACGATCGATGGAGGCCACGCCGGCACGGTCGTGACCTTTCTGTCCCGGGAGGGACGCGATTCGGTGTTGAGCGGCTTCACAATCAGAAACGGCTTCAATGGTTATAGCGGCGCCGGCATTCACGTCGGCAGCTCCTCTCCAACGATCCGCGGCAACACAATCACCCACAACTCCGGGTGCAGCGGCGTCGGGATCTTCAGCGCCTCGAGCGCGCCACGCATCGAAGGCAACAAGGTGATCGCCAACTCGACGGACGTCTGCACGGGTGGGTGGGGGACCGGCATCTACATCCTCGGCACCGCCGGCACAATGGCAGCGGAGATCGTCGACAACGACATTTCCGACAACACCAGCATCGGCTCGACCTCGGGCGGGGGGCTGGGACTCTTCGGATCAGGCGCCGTGCTCGTCCAGCGAAACGTCATCGCCCGCAACGTGACGCTCGGCAACTACGGGTGCGGCTGGGGCGGCGGCATCGCCAGCACGAACTACACGCAGGCCACATTGATCGACAACCTGATCGTCCGCAACAGCGCCTGCTTCGGCGGCGGGGTGCAATGGGACGGCACGACCGGCATGAACCTGTGGGTCAACAACACGATCGCGGACAACGATTCGATGTACTACCCCGGGCTGTACATCTTCGGCTACACGTTCAATCATCTGTACAACAACATCATCACCGCGGCGTCGGGGCCGGCCGTCTTTTGTGAATACACGCAGGTACAGCATTTCTACGCGAACGACGTGTTCAGCTCGTCGGCCGCGTCATGGGGCGGCAGCTGCACCGATCAGACAGGCCTGAACGGAAACATTTCCGGGGATCCCGCGTTCATCGACCCCGCGCACCGTGATTACCGGCTCAAGATGACATCGTCGGCGATCGATGCCGGGGACGATGCCGCTCCACAGCTGCCCGGTGTCGATCTCGGCGGCGGCGCGAGAGTGTTCGACGGAGATGGCGACAGCGCTCCGCGTGTCGACATGGGCGCGTTCGAATACCACAATCATGCGCCGACGGCCAGCGCCGGTCCAGATCAGACGCTCACGCTGGGCAGCGACTGCGCGGCTGGTGTGACGCTGACGGCGACGGCATCCGATCCTGACGGCGATGCGCTGACCTATACCTGGACCAGCTCACTCGGCACGACGAGCGGCGCGACGATCTCGCTGACGCCGCCGGTCGGAACCTACACCTCTACGATCACGGTGGACGACGGCAACGGCGCATTCGCCTCGGACACAGTGGTGGTGACCGTGCTCGATGTCGCGCCTCCAACGATCGGCTCCCCGATGGCGAACCCATCGGTCATCTCTGTCGCCGATCATCGGATGGTGCCCGTGGTCGTGAGCGTGTTGGCGTCCGATCAATGCGGGGGATCGGTTTCGTGCCGGATTGTGAACGTGACCAGCAACGAGCCGGTGGATGGCCTCGGCGACGGCGACACGTCGCTCGACTGGGAAATCACGGGCTATCTGACGGTAAATCTCCGCGCCGAGCGGGCGGGCAAAGGAACGGGACGTGTTTATACAATCAAGATCGTTTGCGTGGATGCCTCGGGCAACCAGGCAACGTCAACCGTCACGGTAACCGTACCGAAGAGTTGAGGGCTCTTTCTGCGAGCGGTCCGTATGGCGCGCTAGCCATGTTCTGGTGACGTTCTTGTGGACGACGGTGTACGCGACCGCGACCATGCCGAGTCCGATAGTCAGTGTGCCGATCGTGGCCGCGGCGAACGTACGGGCGCGCACCAGTCGACGAATCGCGATCTCCGCGTCGCGGCCCCAATTGCCGTTGCGCCGCCACGAGACCGCGGGGCGCACGCGTTCGCCCGGACCGTTGCGCAGCGAGTCCGCGAGCGCGCGCATCCAGACGAGGGCGAGGCGCGGGATCCCACCGCGGCAGAGCGCGTCGCGCGCGCGGTCGCGATACGTCTCCACGACCGTGTCGCCCATGTCGTCGCGAAAGTCGGGCGGATAGAGCCGCTCGAGGAGCCGGAACCAACGCTCGGAGACGTTCACGAGGCGATCGCTGATCATGGTTTTGTTGCCTTCGGGAGCAGGCCGCCGAGGCGCGTGTTCCGCGTCAGGCCTCCAGCCGCCGCGCTTCCGCGATCGCCACGAGGTGACCTGCCTCCGTGATGCGGTAGTAGTTGCGGCGCTCATCGCTGGCGTCTGGCGCCGGTCGGCGCGCGGCGGCTCGGATCAGCCCAGCTTCCACCATGCGCGCGAGGGCTCGGTACATCGTGCCCACGTCAGGCACCGGCGCGTCGCCGCGGTCCTGGATGTCCTGGATGTTGGCAAATCTGAGCTCAGGGCCTGCTACGTTGCTCCGGCTGCGGTCCGACGCGGGGTTGACTGCGCCATTGTGGTAGAAATCGAGCGGAGGCGGAGGGAACATGGACGCGATCCGGAGTGATCTGCGACACGCGGCACGCAGCCTACGGAAATCGCGTGGCTTCACACTGGTCGCCGTGCTGACGCTCGCGCTCGGCATCGGCGCAACGACTGCGATCGTCAGCGTCTGTGACGCCTTGCTCCTGCGCCCGCTACCGTATCCCGATTGGATCGCTTGGTCGCTCTTCGATCCAGCCACGTGTCATCCACGTCGGACACAGGACTCGCGTCGCCCCTGGACCTCGCTGAATGGCAAGCGCGGACGACGTCGTTCGAGGCCATAGCGGGCTATAGATGGAGAACGGTCGACTTGACCGGCGGCATCTCAAGCGAGCGACTGCATGGCTTGTGGGTCACGCCGGAGTTCTTCAACCTGTTCGGCATCACGGGTCTCAACGGGCCGCACGTTCACGGCGCGAGATCGGAGCACGAACACGATCGTCCTGAGCCGGGGCGTCTGGAAACGTCGCTTCGCCGCCGATCGGGCCTTCATCGGCTCAATGCTCAACGTCAATATGATCAACTTGAGCCGGGTCGGCGCCACGCCGCACCTGGTGCTCGGCGTGGTGCCCGTGGATGTCCATTTCCCGCCGCTTACAGCCGACTTCAACCGTGGCGCCGTGACTGGCATGGTTGTGGGCCGAGTCGAGGATCAGGTCGATTTTTGGCTGCCGTTGTTTCTTGGTGAAGATCCCCGACGCGATGACCGTACGCTCGACGTCGTCGCGAAATTGCGCCCAGGTGTCACGCCTGACTGCAGGAGCGGTCGTTGG
>QHWJ01000424.1 GCA_003222535.1 Acidobacteriota bacterium
CCAGGGCGGTGGAGATGTAACGCTCGAGGCTGCAAAGGGCTCGATCCTCGACGCGACCTTCGAGCTCGATGTCGTGGCGAGCGGCGACTTCGCCCTGACGCCGTTCCAGCAGCACCTGATGGACGTCGCGAACGGTGACGCGCCAAAGAGTTTCTCGACGGTCACGCCGATCGACAAAAGCGGGACGGTAGTGCTGGACCTGGGAGTCGATGGCGCGTTCAAGGACCAGCAGGAGATCTTGTATAGCTACGACGCCAAGACCGGCAAGCCGATCGGCGGTCTCGTCGATGGCGGGAAGTATTTCACCGTCCTGCGGCCGGACGGCAATGTGGAACTCGCGGCCTCGCTCGACGACGCGAAAGCCGGCAAAGCAATTGACCTGGTGCTCGATCTCGTCGATGGCGGGGACGGAGTCACCGGAACCGGGCACCGACTCGGTGTCTTCGACACCGATCCCAGCAACGACATCACCGCGGACGCGTTCCGCTTCCCGCTTTCGCCGGGGCTTTACAGCTCAATCTATCCGCATGCGGCATTCCCTGGCTCCGCGCCGACAACGGTCGCGCCCGAGATCAACAATGTCGTTGGGCAGACCGTGACGCTCGTCGCCGATGGCGGCGGGGGCATCGGTCGCGCCGAGCCCGCGACGATCATCGACCTTTCGCACGGGTTCGACAAACTGAGTGACGCCAACAAGGGGCTTCTCTCGACCGCGACGTCGAGCGACGTCATCGGCGTGCAATATGCGGTCTACCGCAACATCGGCGCGAGCACCGCAGGCACCTTCGCCGATATGGTGGCGGCGGCCAAGGCAGCCTTTAAGGCCGACCTAGAGGACGGCGATGGGGTCATCACGACACCTACACCAAGCGACCATTTCGCCAGCTTCTTCGGCACGAACCCGAACCAATGGCAGAAGGTGACGCCGATCGTCACCGGGGTGAGCCGGGCGCCGAATGTGCAAACGGTGGCGCACGACGCGATCGTGCTCGTCGAGTTCGATTCTGCAAGCTACGGCCTGTACCAGTACAAAGGCACGAGCGGTAGCTTTAACCTGTCGGCCGAGCGCTTCGACAACGCCGCCCGCTGGGACAAGCTCACGCTGCGCTCAACTGACGATACGCTCGACACCGCGATCGCGAGCAACCAGCTGGTGCTCGACAAGTTCGTCGTCGAGCGGGTCGCATTGCAATTGCAAGACGACGTCGATATCCACGCCGACCGTCTCGTCGTCGAAGCCGATGGCAACGTCGCGCTGCAGTCGGCCGATGAGCTGAAGATCGATCACGCGCGCGCGGGCGGCGATGTCCGTCTCAATTCCGGGCTTTCGATCATCGACCTGCACACCGCGGGCACTGACGCCGCGGTGAGCAGCTTCGGCGCCGAGGTGGTGATTACGTCCAACGGCGCGATCCAGGGCTCGAACCCGGCCGATGCCTTCCGCATGCAGCTCGCCGACACGACCCAGCTCTTCGCCGATGCGCCGGGCAACATCAAGCTGCAGCAGGTCGGCACCGACACGACGATCAATGGCGCTTCCCGCGCCATCGACGACCTCCATATCGCCAAGGTGCACGGCGGAGCAGCGGTGGACATTCGCGTCGCCGAAGGCGACATGACGATCGAGAAGGTCGATGCGGCCACGAGCGCCGTGCTGATCGCGCAGCATTCGATCGCCGACGCGCAGGACGATGCCGCGGCGCCGCTGATCAACGTCGCCACGGGCGACCTCTACCTCGAGGCGACCACCGGCAGCATCGGCGCGTCCTCGAACCTGCTCGACATTCATGCTTCGGGCGACGTATCGGGTCTCGCCGGAAAGAGCGCTTATCTCAACAGTCCCGAGGATCTGAACATCACGCTGCTGCGAGCCCTCGACGGTGCGGTCGTACTACGCGTGAGCGGCAGCAGCACGCCCGGCAACACGAACATCGGGCTCATCCAGGCGCACAAGGGAACGGTAGACATCATCACCGAAGCGTCGATCATCGATCGGGACAAGAGCAAGGAATCCGATGCGGTCATCGAGGCGAAGAATCTCGACCTGGTGGCGCACAAGGGCACCATCGGCACGGTCGACAACCCGCTCGAGATCGACTCCTCCTATTTGAGCGACGGCTACGTCAACGCCGACGCGCAAGGCCGCGTGTTCCTGGTCGAAACGAAGGGGACGCTGAACGCCAGCATCATCCGCTCGCACACCACCGACGTCGACCTCGACGCGGACGGCTCGATCCTCGACTTCGGCGCCGATACGGCGAACAACGTCACTGGCGTCAACATCAATCTCACCGCGCGCCACGGCGACATCGGCACCGCGACCGACGCCCTCGAGATCGACTCGTCGAATCCGTCGCAGGGACGGCTGAACGCCTCGGCGCTGAACAGCAGCATCAACATCGCCGAGACCGACGGACCGCTATACGTGGGCACGGTGCTCGCGGCAACCGGCGATGCCCGGCTCTCCGTGCGCGACTCGACCAATTCTGGCGAAGACCTGATCATGGACTCGAAGGCGTCGATCAATGCGCCGTCCGGGTTCGTGCTGCTGCGCGTGGGCGACAACGTCGACCTGCAGCCCGGCAGCCAGATCCATGCGGGCGTGAGCATCACCATTCACGGCGACACGGACGACCTCGGGAAAAACGCCGACCCCGAGCCGACGCTCATCCAGATCGAAGGCACTCTGACCTCGGCATACAACGAGATCGCCGGCGAGCGGCAGGGCGACACGATCATCGTACGGCCGGAGCTGATCGTCGGCTGGACGAGAGTCCTGGGCGACACCGACGGCTTGCCTGGCGGCGATGACCTGATCGTCGTCGACCACATGACGACGCCCCTGGACCTCGACGGCCGCGGCGGCACGGATACTTACATCGTCTACACGCACGGCAGCGAAGCGGCGGGCAAGCACGACTACATCGTCAACGTGCTCGATTCCGGCGCGAAGGACGACGGTCTCGACACGCTGACCATCGAAGGCACTCGCGACAACGACATCTTCCTGCTGCGCAGGATGAGCGCGATCACCGAGGGGGCGTCGAGCCCGCTCTCGGCGAACACGCCGGCGTTCGTTGCACTGCTCCATGGAACGCTCGCCGACGTGCGCAATCCCGATTTGGGGGCGAGGCGGCAGGACGTCGAGCGCATCAACTACGACGAGAACGCGAACTCGCGGCTCATCGTGCGCGGCTTCGCCGGCAACGACTACTTCGCTGTCGACGACAACGCAGCCATCACCACGCTCGACGGCGGCGCGGGCGACGACACCTTCCAGATCGGCCAGATCTACGGCTCGCCGCGCATCTCGATGCCGGATGGCGGCCATGCCGCAAGCGTCGCGGCGGGCGACGAGTTCTTTACCGTGGCGACGACCGCCGGGTTCCTGAGCCGCGGCGCAACGTTCGCCCTTACCGCCTACGGCGGCACGGGTAACGACAAGTTCACCGTCTACAGCAACAAGGCCGAGCTGCGGCTCGAAGGCAACGACGGCAACGACGACTTCATCATCCGCGCGTTTGCGCTGGTGAGCGGCACCGGAGTCTCGACCGAGGACACCACCCAGGCGATCGGCGGCGAAGGCACCGACACCATCCAGTACAACGTCAACGCGCCGGTCGATCTCGACGGCGGCGCCGGCTTCGACAAGGTGATCATCATCGGCACCGAGTTCGCCGACAACTTCGTGATCACCGACCAGGGCGTGTTCGGCGCCGGGCTGAACGTCCGCTACCAGAACGTCGAGGCGGTCGAAGTCGACGGCCTGGAGGGCGACGACCACTTCACCATCCTGAGCACCAACCGCGACGTCGTCACCACCATTATCGGCGGCCTGGGCAACGATACCTTTGACGTCGCCGGCGACGTGCCCGACGGCTCGATCGTCAGCCAGGACCTCGAAGGCAGGAGCGGCATCATCAACCACCAGGTGAGCGCCACCGCTGCCGACCCGGTGTACGACGGGCTGCTTGCGGCCGGAGTCAACCTGCACGTGGCGAGCGCGAAGAGCGGCCAGGTGGTCATCGAGGAAGGCGACGGCAGCACGGTGGTGAACGAGCAGGGCGAGACCACCGACACCTATACGGTGAAGCTCGCCGCGGCGCCTGAGCACGACAAGCCGGTGTACATCAACGTTTCCGCGGCACGCACCACGCAGGAGGAGGAAGACGCATCCGTCGCGGGCGACTCGATGCTCATCAAGGCCGGCGGCGGCCAATTCGGCCGCTACCTCGTCCTCAAGTTCGACGACAGCAACTGGGATGTCGCGCAGACCGTGACGGTGAAGGCGGTCGATGACCAGCGTATCGAGGGCGAGCGCGTCTACGCGATCAGCCACAGCGCGCAGAGCGCCGACGCGCGCTTCGACCATGCGGCGATCAAGAACGTCAAGGTCACGGTCTTCGACAACGACAAGCCTGAAGTGATCGTCGCGGGCAGCGGCGATTCGAACACGCTACTCGAGGGCAACGCGACCACGCAGATCACCGATACCTACTCGGTACGGCTCGGCAAGCCGGTCACCTCGGGAACGGTGACCGTGTCGCTCGATTTCGATACGGCGCAGCTCTCGCTCGCGAGCGCCGATGCGCGCTTCGACGCCGCATCGCGCACGATCGTCTTTAACAGCACCAACTGGTCCGATCCGGTCGCGCTGCTCATGACCGCGACGCCCGGCGACGGACCGGAAGACACGATGATCCAGTCGATCCGCCACACCGCGGACGCGGGTTACGGCGCCGCGACGTTCAACGTGACCATCGTCGACGGCGACACGCCGGGCGTCTACGTCAACGAAACCGACGGCGGCACGCTGGTAGTCAAGGACGATCCGGCGACGCCGGCCAACGAAGGCGTAAGCGACACCTACAGCCTGCGCCTGACGAAGGCGCCGGTCGGCACGGTCACCATCACGCCGGTCACCGACGGGCAGACGTTTGTTACTCCGACGCCGCTCAGCTTCAACGCAGCCAACTGGTGGGTTCCGCAGGTGGTGAC
>QHWJ01000425.1 GCA_003222535.1 Acidobacteriota bacterium
CATCGGCCGCTCATAGAACACCACGGCGTCGAGCGCCTCCGGCTCGAGTCCGGCGTGCTCGAGGCACCACTCGATCGCCGACAACGGAAACGACGCGTCACCCTTGCGCCGCGAGAGCCGTTCTTCCTGCACGGCGCAGACCGGCATGCCGTCGATCACGAGCGCCGCCGCCGAATCGTGATAGTGCGCCGAAATTCCAAGAATCTTCATATCAATACTGCCTGTTGAGCGAGCCATTGCGGCTGGGCGAGATCGGCGTCCAGCCAGGCGGCTCCCGCCGCGCGGCGCGCTTGGCGAGCCAGGCAAAGGGCGGCAGCAGGACGAAGTACTGGATCGTTAGGATGAGCGCGCCCATGATGCCGCCGAGCGCCGCCGCCAGCCGCAAATATGCCTTCCACAGGCGGCTCAGACGCGCACGCCACAGCCGCCTCCAGTGATGCTGCGGCGAGACACGGGCCAGTTGCGAAAACGCGTAGTTCATGTGAAACGCCTCATCGCGCAGGATCGCCTCGAAAATCTTCTGTGTCGGCAGATCGTCCTGGAGCACGTCGCGATAGACGGCAAAGCGGGTGGCGGCGGCCTTCTCGGATAAATGCAGGAATGCGAGCAACGTGTCGTCGGTCCCGTCGACGTTCAGATCGTCGACGCCGTGCCCGCTCGGCGCCAGCCAGTCGGCCTGAAAGCCCGACGTCGAGCGCGCTTGAAGTGCCCGAAGGATCTCCGATCCGCGGCGGCGAAACATTTCGCCGTGTCTCAATTCGTCGGCCGCATGGGCCAGATACAGACGGCGCAGGAGCGGATCGGCGGTGAGCTCCGCGGCGCGCAGGATATCGCGTCCACCATCGCCTTCAACTTCGGCGAACGCGAGCAGCTTGCGCACACGCCGGTCGAAATTACCCCATACCCACCGGTGAACCGGCCGCAGCATCCGGTCCACGGGGGCTCCTGAGACACCGGCCATCGCGCGGACACCTTAACATATGCTCATCAACATATCCTCAGGAGCGTTGAGCCCGTTTTGCCTCCAGCGTATCGAATGCGCACGTCCGGACGCCTGGCACGTGTGATTGCCGAGATCGCGGTCGCATCCATCGGTGGCGCGCTCCTGGCCTGCGCCCTGGCCGCCAACCAGGATTGGCTCGACAGGCACTTCCTGCCTTCTTTTTTTCTGCCGCGCCACTGGTACGTGCGGATTGAAGCGTTCGTCCGCCTCATGATGGCGGCGCTCGGCGTGTCGCTCATGCTCTTCGCACGACCGCGTGTCGGACGCTTCGCCGCGCGAGCGCCGGTGCGCGCGCTCCACGTGGCGATCGCGGCAGTCCTGGCGCTCGTCGCGAGCGAGCTGGTGCTCCGTGGCGTGCACCTCCGGGCCGCGGAGTGGCTGTTGCCCGGCGAAGAACCGCGCCGCCGTCGCGACCCGCGACTTGGCTGGACCTTCGTGCCGGCGCGCACCGGACACAACACCATCGGTGGGCGCGTGATCGATTACGCGTTCGATTCAGCCGGCTATCGCGTCCGCCGGGTCGATGAGCCCGTCGATCCCGGGCGTCCCACGATTCTGTTCACGGGTGAGTCGGTGATGCTCGGAGAGGGCCTGACGTGGGAGGAAAGCATACCGGCGCAGGTCGGTGCGATGATGGGGATCCAGAGCGCGAACCTTGCCGTCCACGGCTTTGGCAGCGACCAGGCGTATCTGCGGCTCCAGATGGAGCTGCCCCGCTTTCGCCGGCCGGTGGCGGTCGTGTCGCTGTTCATAGTGGCGCTCTTCGGCCGGAACCTGGACACCGATCGGCCGCATCTCGGGCCCGGGCTTGTCTGGCTGCCGGCGGAACAGCACGGTCGGCTGGCGTCGCTCGCCGCGCTGCTCGTGCCCTACCGCACCGACGAGACCGTCGAACGCGGCGTCACAATGACGCGCGCGGTGCTTCGCGCCACCGTTGACCTGGCGCGCGCGCGTGGGGCGGACGCGCTCATCGTCGTGCCGCAGTTCGGCCCGGCGGATCAGGCCGTCCTGGCGTTGCGGCGCCGGATCCTCGACGAGACCGGCTTGCCTTACGTGTGGGTCGAGCTCGACACGGCCTGGCGCCTGCCCTGGGACCGGCACCCGAACGCAGGCGCCGCTCGCGCGATTGCCGCCGCCGTCGCGGCTCGGCTGCGCGTGGGCTGACGAGATTGTCGATACGATCGTCGAATATGTCCATCGCTCCTTATAGGGACTAAGTACAGAATCTGGTAATTACGACGATGTATTGATTTGGACAAGCCACGGAGACACTGAGACACAGAGGCGCTCGACGCGGGCGGCCTGCACCGCAGGCCGCGCCCTGAGGCGCGCCGACCGCAAACGAACGACCGAGCCACCGTCCAGTGGTCGTTCGTTTGCGGTTGGCACGCCTCGCCCGCCGCTGCGCGGCGCCGCGTCGAGCGCGCTACCTGAAGCGTGTACTTCTCTGTGTCTTTGTGTTCTCTGTGGCCAAATATGTCGTCGTATTTCTGAAATGGGGCACCGATCGCCGTCATGACATACGTCGCGGTAATTGTGAAATCGAGTAATGAGCCTCCGTCGCGTTGACTCCGCGCGACGACACGACTTACAGTCCGTTCTCGCGTCACAGCAAGCGATCGGAGCGCGTTTGCGGGGGAGGTGTCCGATTGTCCGAAAAAGTACTGGCCGCGCTGAAGGTCGGTCCGTCCACGACTGAGCTCCGCGAACTGG
>QHWJ01000426.1 GCA_003222535.1 Acidobacteriota bacterium
GTGCTGATCAGCCTGATCGTGGCAGGCAACCCGGCTGCCGGCCTCGCCAAAGGCGTCGAAGTCAACGACAAGGACTATAACCCCCTGTTCCCGTTCCTGGCTCCGGCTCACCAGGGTCTGTTCCAGGGGCACGGCGGCAGCAACGTTCCGACCGTGCAGACCCCCGCGCCACCGGGCGGCGCGCACTAGACAGGCCAACGATTGACTCGGAAAGGCCCCCGCTCTTCGGGGGCCTTTCCACTTCCAGTATTTGCGGACACCGATTTCCGGATGGCCTATTCCCGTGCATCCGGAGCACCAGGAAATCGAGATGAGGACAACCATGATGTCGCCTCCATTCGGTTCATCGATGTTTCGTCGCCTGGCGGTGCTGGTGGTAGGAGCCATCGCACTGGGTCCGGCGCCCCTCTCCGCCCACGACATGTGGATCGTGCCGACGACGTTCTCTCCGGAACCCGGCGCGATTGTCGGCGTGCGGTTACGCGTCGGGCAGGACCTCCTGGGCGATCCACTGCCACGGAATCCCGCACTCGTCAATCAGTTCGTCGTCGAGGATGCGGCCGGCCGCAAGCCGGTCGTCGGTCGGGACGGCGCCGATCCGGCGGGCTTCGTGCGCGTGGCCACGCCCGGCCTGCTCGTCATCGGCTATCACAGCAACGCGAGCTCGGTCGAGCTGGCGGCAGAAAAGTTCAATCAGTATTTGAAGGAAGAAGGGCTCGACGCGGTGGCGGCTCTGAGGGCCCGCCGCAACGAGACCGGCGCCGGAGCCCACGAGATCTTTTCACGCTGCGCGAAGAGCCTGGTGTTTTCCGGATCGCCGAGCGAAGCGCAGGGCGATCGGCGACTCGGCTTTCCGCTCGAGCTCGTGGCCGAGCGGAATCCGTACGCAATCCGCGCTGGTCAGGATCTTCCCGTGCGCCTGACGTACGAGAACCGTCCGCTCGCCGGCGCGCTCGTCGTTGCCATGAACCGCCTGAACCCTTCCGAGAAGCTGGCGGCTCGTACGGACAACGACGGCCGCGTACGGTTCCGGTTGCGGCCGGGCGGGATGTGGTTGATCAAAGCCGTCCATATGATTCCGGCGCCCGCCGGCACCAGGGCAGACTGGGCGAGCTTCTGGGCGTCGCTCACATTCGAAATGGGAAGCACGAACGCCACGGGGAATTAAGATGCCATCATCCTCGCGCCAGCGGTGGCTTGTCGGCCCGGCGCTCGGGGCCGTGATCGTCGCGCTCTTTTGCGGCGCAGCCGTTTGCGCGCATGAGATCGGCACGACGCGCGTGTCGGTCCTCTTTCAGGAGGGCCGGACGTACGACGTTGAAATCGTGACCGATGCCGCCGCGCTGGTCGAGAAGCTCGAGGCCTCAGCCGGTTCGTCGGCGGCGGCCGACACCACTCCGGCGCGTCTCCAGTCTCTGCTCACAAGTTCCGACGAGACGTTCCGCCGGCGCCTGAAGGTTGCCTTCGACGCGTCGGACGTTCGTCCTGCGATCGCGTACTCCGTCGCGCCAGGAATCGACGGCACGTCGGCCCCGGTTGCGACCATCCGATTGACCGGCCAGATCCCTCCGGCCGCGCGCCACTTCACCTGGACCTACGCCTGGACGTTCGCGTCCTACGCCATGACCGTCCGAAGCGCAGTATCCGAGAACCCTGCAACCGAATGGCTGGAAGGCGGCCAGCGCAGCGCGCCGTTCGCCTTGACGTCGCCTGCGCCGCCGGTCGATCGACTCGGCACGGCCCGGCGCTATCTCACGCTCGGCTTCACCCACATCGTGCCCAAGGGACTTGATCACATGCTGTTCGTGCTCGGCATTTACCTGCTGAGCGGTCGCGCCCGCTCCGTCCTGTGGCAGGTCAGCGCATTCACGGTCGCGCATTCGATCACTCTGGGGTTGAGCATGTACGGCCTCGTCGCCGTTTCACCGAGGATCGTCGAGCCCCTGATCGCTCTCTCGATTGCGTACGTCGCCGTTGAGAACATCCTGCTTTCAGATCTGAAGGCGTGGCGGGTCGTACTCGTTTTCGCGTTCGGGCTTCTGCACGGGATGGGTTTCGCGGGAGCACTCAAGGAGCTCGGGCTGCCGCGCTCGGAATTTGTGACGGCGCTGTTGACGTTCAACCTGGGGGTCGAAGCCGGGCAGCTGGCGGTGATCGGCGCGGCTTTCATGCTGGTCGGATGGCAGTGCGCCAACCGTGTCTGGTACCGCAGCTGCATCGTCGTTCCGGTGTCGACGTTGATCGCATGTACGGCCGTCTACTGGACGATCGAGCGGCTGTCCCTTTGAAGGAAGAGACGCGCTCGCGTCAAACTCCGACGTGTATGAAGAAGACCCTTCAGCAAAAAATGTAGGGCGACCCTTTCAGGGTCGCCGCAAACGGCAGTAGCATCTGCGGTATGGCTCATCCTGTTGATGGCAACCGCTCACCCGTGCAATGGAACCGCCGGTCGTTTCTTGCGTCTGCGCTCGGCGGCGCAGCGCTCACGCGCGCCGTTGGCCAGCCAGCGGCGGCGCAAACCTCCGCCGCGCAGCAGCCGGTGACTTCGGTCCCGACGCCGCGCGACTGGGCGGGGCAACACCCGCTGCAGTACCCCGACCCG
>QHWJ01000280.1 GCA_003222535.1 Acidobacteriota bacterium
GCAGAGCTGAATGCTTCGGCCTTCGGCAGCGTGCCGATCAGCGGCTCCTTCGTTGCCTGGGAGAGTGCATATTGTGGGACGAACCTGACAACCCTCAAGAACGCCCTGCACGAGGCCGAGTCCTTCAACAAGAATGGTGATAAAGGCGCCTTCACGCCCGGGACGTCAGCTGACAGCAAGAATGCCACAGCGGTGGCGAACAAAGCGTTCTGGGATTCTTTGCCGTAAAGGAGTGTCTTATCGACCATCGCGCGCAGCCAGCACGCCGCGCGTGCAGAGCTCCTCGACCGGCCGGAAGTCGAGGTACTCGAGAATGGCTCTGGCGCGGCGGGTCGTGAGCGCCGCCGGGTCGCGCGTGAAGATCGGGTGCCCATCGCGGAACGCACGGTACGCCAGACCGGGCGGCGCCTCGTCGAGAAGCACGAGATCGACGCGCCGGCCGGCGGCTGCTTCGAGCCTGGACGCCAGCGCTCCCAGCTCCATCGTGTCGAGCTGATGCGGGCCAGCCATGCCGATCGCCACGTCCACGTCGCTGTGCGCGTGGGCCTTCCCCGTGACACTCGATCCAAAAATGAGCGCGTACGCGACGCGCGGATCGGACTCGAAGACGGAGCGCAGCTGTTCGATCATCGGGCGGTTCCCGCATCGAGTGTACGGCAACCGACCACGTTCAAAAAGACGAACTTGCTGGCGGCTCACGCCGCGTCGCCGAGTCGAGCGACGAAGTGTTTCAGGCTCTCGAACCGAATACGGATCGAACCGTTGGTCCTCTTGAACGGTCGATCGACGTCGTGTGCGATCACGACGTTGTCACCAGCGGAAGCAGCCCGCGGGTCAGCGCGACGTCGATGTCGAAGAAACGGAGCTCCGCGGCCATGAATGGATGCAAGGTGCGGACGACAGCCCGTCCAGCCAGGAGGTCGACACCGCCGCGCCGCAGCTTGCGCGCACTGGAGCCCGTGAGCACGAAGCGCCGGCGATCCTTCGATTCAAGCAGGGCATGGACCACGTTGAGGAGCTCGGGCACGCGCTGGACTTCGTCGAGCACCACGGTCGGGCGCCCGGGTGCCCCCAGAACGAGATCGCGCAATCGCTCGGGCCGGGCGGCGAGCTCGCGCGCGACGTCGGGCTGGAGGAGGTCGACGACGAGCGCATCGGGCAGGGCGTGGCGAAGCCACGTCGATTTGCCGGTGCCGCGGGGGCCGAAGAGGAAGAAGCTCCGCCGCGGCGGCTGAAAGAATCGGCGCAGCAGTTCCATTATGAGTCTCAAAACGGAAACGACGATTCCTGAATGCTAGCATGGCCGCCTCCTGCTCGCTGCGTTTCGCAGGGAAGAACCGGCCGGCGCGTGTCAGGCGAGCGCGACCGCCAGCCTGAACGGACGAGCGGGTCGGGCACGACGAGCTTCACTGTCAGGTCGTCTTGTCGCAACTTGACGGGTACGCGCGTGAACGCCCGGCACAGGCCAGTATTACGTGCCACGGTGTGTTCGACGGGAGACGAAGTCTCGGAGAAGTCTTGATGGAGCGTAGCCTTCACTCCTGATCTTCAAACCCGCCAACGCGACGATCGGGCGTTGGTTCTCCAATCCATCACGCGAGGGCCAGCCGTGGTCGCGGTCCTGAAGTCGAGCTAGGGAAGCGACGGACAGAGGACAACAACATCAAAGACCAGATCGTCGATCGGCACGCTTCTCAACGAATGCGTAGCGTTGAACCGAGCCGTGCGAGCTTTGCGTTTCCGTCGGAGATCATGAGCCTTTTGTGCGTTTCTCCGTTCGTCGCTGCTGCTTCGTTTCTCTGAGTGATCCCGTCCCCTCCGTCCACTCCGTTAACGGCAGTAGACTACGCCCATGCGCAAGCTGCTGCCCGGCACCGCTAAAGCGGCGCCCTACGTGCCCGGCACCGCTAAAGCGGCGCCCTACGTGCTTCTCGTTGCGTTCGCGTTCACTCTCGACGCCCAGCCGTCCGGCGGCCGCGCGGTGCACGTCACGCTGCACGAAGGCACGTCGATGGCGGCGGCGCTTTCGCCCGACGGCCGGACCATCGCGATCGATCTGCTCGGCACGCTCTGGACGCTGCCGGGGGGCGGCGGCGTCGCGAAGGCGATCACCGACATCTCGATGGACGCAAGGCAGCCTTCATGGTCGCCGGACTCGACGCGCATCGCGTTCCAGGCATATCGCAGCAGCACCTGGCAGATCTGGACGATCAAGGCGGATGGCACCGACCTGCGGGCGGTGACGTCAGGGCCTTATGACGATCGCGAGCCGTCGTGGTCGCCCGACGGCCGGCGCATCGCCTTTTCGTCGGACCGCAGCGGCACCTACGACGTCTGGGTGCTGACGCTGGCAACCGGCGACATCAGTCAGGTGACCGCCGATCCGTCCAACGAGTTCCACCCGTCGTGGCACGGCGGCAGCGAGATCGCGTTCGTGTCGGATCGCCGCGACACGCCCGGCGTGTACATCGTCAGCGCGAGCGCTTCAGGCTCGAATGCCGCGGAACGATTGGTCGCTGCCTCCGACGGTGCTGTCGCGGGTCCGGCGTTCGCTCCCGACGGTTCATCGATCGCGTTCACCGTGCTCGGCGGCGGACGGACCCGGCTGATGATCGGGGACCCTTCGGCAGGCGCAGGGTCGTCTGGCACAACGTCGAAGGGAGTTCGCAATATAGCCGACACAGACGAGGATGTCTTCCCGTTCCGCCCGCAATGGGTGTCGCAAACCGAGGTGCTCTACACGGCCGACGGCAGGATCAAACGGCGGCCGGCGGCCGGCGGCGCCGCGCGCGTGATCGAGCTTACCGCGGACGTGTCGTTCACCCGTCCGGCGTTCACACCGAAACGGCGGGCGTTCGATCTCTCGGGGCCGCAGCCGGTGCGCGGGATCATGCATCCCGTGATTTCGCCGGATGGGAAGCAGGTGGCGTTCGCGGCGGTCGGCGATCTGTGGGTGATGCCGGTGGGCGGCGCGCCGCAGCGGCTGACGCATGACGCCTTTCTCGAAACCGATCCGGCGTGGTCGCCTGACGGCGCGTCGCTCGCGTACTCGTCCGATCGCGATGGCTTCATGAACGTCTGGGTGCGCGACCTGAGGAGCGGCGTCGATCGTCAGGTGACGCGCGGGTCGTCCGCCGCGATGCAGGCCGCGTGGTCGCCCGATGGATCGCGAATCGCGTTCAGCGATCCGGAGGGGCAAATCCAGATCGTCGACGTCAAGAGCGGCGCGATCAGAAAGGCGCACGATCACTTGAACGAAGCCGGCCGCGCGAGCTGGTCACCCGACGGCAACGCGCTGGTCGTCTCGTCGCTCAAGGTGTACTCGACGCGCTTCCGCGAGGGCACGAACCAGGTGCTGCGGATCTCGCTCGACGGCCAGCCGGATCGCTGGTTCGATCCGCTGCCGCACAAGTCGGTCGGCATGCGGGAAGACTACGGCCCCGTGTGGTCCCCCGATGGCACGCAAATGGCGGCGATCATAGACGGCCTTCTCACGGTCTGGCCGGTCGGCCGTGACGGCGCGCCGCAGGGGCCACCGCGTCCCTTGTCGACCGGGCTCGCCGGGTCGCCGACATGGACCGGCGATTCGCGCCGCATCCTGTACCAGAGCGGCAGCCGGTTGAAGCTGGTCGATGTCGCCTCGCGTGCCGTGCAGGACATCGATCCGCACCTGACGTGGACGCCGGCTCCCACTCCCATCGGGACGAAGACCATTCACGCCGCGCGTGTGTGGACCGGCCGGCAGGGAAGGGAGGCCCTCAACGGTCTCCCCTACGACGAGAACGTCGACATCGTCGTCTCCGGCAACCGGATCAAGAGCGTCGAGCCGCATCGCGACGCGCTCCACGCCGGCACGGTGGTCGACGCGTCGAACGAGACGGTGATTCCCGGCCTGATTGAAATCCACACGCATCTGAACAAGGACTACGGTGAAGCGCTGGGGCGCATTTTCCTGTCGTGGGGCATCACGACGGTCCGCAATCCCGCGACCAACACGTTCGAGACGATGGAGTACCGGGACGCGTTCGAATCCGGCGCGCGGATCGGGCCGCGGCTCTTCACGACGGGGGAGCCGTTCGACGGCACGCGCGTCTACTATCCGGGCGGCTCGTCGCTCGACGACACCGGTCAGCTTCCGCTCGCGCTGGAGCGCGCGAAGGATGCCGGCTTCGACTTCATCAAGACGTACGTGCGGCTCCCGGATCTGATGCAGCGGCGCATCATCGACGAAGCGCATCGCATGGGGATGCCGGTGACGTCGCACGAGCTCTACCCGGCGGTCGCCTACGGCGCCGACGGCGTGGAGCACATCCGCGGCACGAGCCGCCGCGGCTACTCGCCCAAGATCAGCGGGCTGTCGCGCTCGTATCGCGACGTGATCGATCTGCTGACCGCGTCGAAGATGACGCTGACGCCCACCATCGGCATCCAGGGAGGATTCCGCCTGCAGACGATGAGGGATGCGTCGTGGATCGACGATCCGCGAATTCAGAAGTTGTATCCGCCGTCGGTGGCCGGGCGATGGCGCGAACAGGCGCGAACGCCTGCGCCGGCCGCGGCCATCGACGAGGCGGCGCGGCTCGTCACGCCGCAGGAGCGCACGGTGTTTCAGATCGTGAAAGGCGGCGGCCGCGTCACCGCCGGCACCGACGCGCCGATCAATCCCTACGGTCTGGCCCTGTTGATGGAGCTGGAAAACTACGCGTCCGGCGGTCTCACGCCGGTGGAGGTGCTGCGCACGGCGACGACGGTGTCCGCCGAGGCCCTGGGCGCGGGCGCGGACCTGGGCAGCATCGAGCCGGGCAAGCTCGCGGATCTCGTGGTGATCGACGGCAACCCGCTGGCGAACATCAAGGACCTGCGGCGAGTGAAGCGCGTCGTGAAGGACGGGCAGGCGTTCGAGCTCGACGCGCTCCTGCGTCGATGAGGGAACGGAGAGTACGGAGGCAACGGTTTCAAACAGAGCGACGGAGAAAAGCGGCCACCACGAAACACACGAAAAACACGAAAACACGAAACCAGCGAGGATTCAGAGGCAACGGCTTCACACAGAGCAAACAAAGCAACCGAGAAAAGCAGGCACGAAACACTCGAAACACGCGAAGAATCCGGGTTTCGTGTTTGGTGACGCCGCCGGTACCGCTCTGACTCTCGGGGTCTTTGGGACAGTAGCCAACGGTGGACGCGGCGTGCGATGCTCTGGTCCGCGGCGCCCATTGCTGCGGAGTGTCATGTCTGACCGCTACACCCCCCGGCCCGAGCACAAGTTTTCCTTCGGCCTGTGGACCGTCGGCAACCGCGGCCGCGATCCGTTCGGCGACGCGGTGCGCGATCCGCTGCCGCCGGTCGACGCCGTCGCGCTGCTGGCCGAGGTCGGCGCATGGGGCGTGAACCTGCACGACAACGACCTCGTGCCGATCGGTGCATCGCTGTTCGAGCGCGATCGAATCGTCAAGGAATTCATCGGCGCCTGCCTGCGGCACGGGATCGTCGTGCCGATGGCGACCGTCAATCTGTTCTACGACCCGGTGTTTCGCGACGGCGCCTTCACCTCGAACGACGCCCGCGTACGTGCCTACGCTCTGGAGAAGACGATGCGCGCGATGGATCTCGGCGCGGAGCTCGGCGCGGGCATCTTCGTGTTGTGGGGCGGGCGCGAGGGAACGGAAACCGACGCGTGCCGCCGCCCGGACGAAGCCATCAAGCGGCTGCGGGAGGGGGTGAACGCCCTCTGCCGGTACTCAATCGACCGCAAGTACGGCTTCCGGTTCGCCCTCGAGGCCAAACCGAACGAGCCGCGCGGCGACATCTACATGGCGACGACCGGCGCGTACCTCGGTTTCATTCCGACGCTCGATCATCCGGAAATGGTCGGCGTGAACCCGGAAGTGGCGCACGAGCACATGGCAGGCCTGAACGTCCTGCATGCCGTGGCGCAGGCCTGGGAAGCCGGCAAACTGTTTCACGTGGATCTGAACGATCAGGTGCCCGGACGCTACGATCAGGATTTCCGGTTCGGTTCTGCGAACGTCAAGTCGGCTTTCTGGCTGGTGAAATTCCTCGAGGACGTCGGCTACGATGGCCCGCGCCACTTCGACGCTCACGCGTACCGGACGGAAGACTACGACGGCGTCCGCGACTTCGCGCGCGGATGCATGCGCACGTACTTGATTCTGCGCGAGCGCGCCCGGCAGTGGAACGCCGACGCCGAGATTCAGGCGCTGGTCGCCGAGTCTGGCCAGCGCGGGCGGCAGGGGCTCGGCTATGAGCGCCTCGATCAGCTGACGATGGAGCTGTTGCTCGGGGTGCGTGGAGAGGACGCGTCATGAGATACACCCTGTACACCGTCCTTGCGGCCGCAATGCTCCTGACCGCCGCGCCCCGCGCGGCGGGGCCGATCCGCGTCATGCTCCTCGACGGCGAGAGCGCCGGGACGTATCACCAGTGGCGGCTGACCACGCCCGTGCTCAAGAAAGAGTTGGACCAGACCGGATTGTTCCGGGTCGACGTCGTGAGTGCGCCTCCGGCGGGCGCGAGCTTCGGCGCGTTCAAGCCGGACTTCCCGAAGTATCAGGCGGTGGTGCTCAACTACGACGCGCCTGACGAACGATGGCCCGCCGGTCTGAAGGTGGCGTTGGAAAAGTACATGAGCAACGGCGGCGGGCTCGTCGTCGTTCACGCAGCCGACAACGCGTTCCCCGGATGGAAGGCGTTCAACGAGATGATCGGGATTGGCGGATGGCGCGATCGAACGGAGACGGCGGGGCCGTTCTGGTTCGTGAGGGATGGCAAGCTCACGTCGGACAACGCACCAGGCAAGGCGGGCAGCCACGGGCGGCGCGATCCGTTCAGGCTGACCGTTCGCGATCCCGATCACCCGATTACGAAAGGGTTGCCGCCCGTCTGGATGCACCAGGGCGACGAGCTGTATGCGGCGTTGCGTGGACCAGGCCCTCGTCTGGCCGTGCTGGCCACGGCGTACTCCGATCCATCGAACAACGGGACGGGGCGCGATGAACCGCAGCTCATGGTGCTCACCTACGGCAAGGGGCGCGTGTTCCACACGACGCTGGGACACGACGTCAGCGCATTGAGCTCGGTCGATTTCGTCGCCACGTTTCAGCGAGGCACCGAGTGGGCCGCGACCGGCCATGTGACGCAGAAGGTTCCGGCCGATTTTCCAACGGCGGACACGGTGCGCGTGCGCGCGGATCTCGCGGCGATGGATCAGGCGCCCGCGCCGGCCGGCGGCCGAGGCAGTCAGGCGAGCCCCGCGGCGCTGCCGCCGCCGCCGACCGCGACACCGCAATCGTATCCACCGGAACAGGTGCGCGCGGGCCGGCCGATCTTTTCCGCTCAGTGCGGCTTCTGCCACGGCCGCGACGCGATGGGCGGCGAGACCGGGCCCGATCTCACGCGCGCGCCGCTGGTCGCCGCGGACGTGCGCGGTGACAAGATCGGCCCTGTGGTGCGCAATGGCCGAGCCGACAAAGGCATGCCGGCATTCAGCCTCGGCGATGCGGACCTCGCAGCGGCCGTGGCGTTCATTCACGATCAGAAAAACAAGTCGGAGTCGTTGACGGGCGGCCGCCGCGCCGTCGACGTCGCGGATCTTCAGACGGGAGACCCCAAGGCAGGCAGAATCTACTTCGACGGCGCCTGTTCGAAATGCCATTCTCCGAGCGGCGACCTCGCGGGCATCGCCAGGCGGCTGGAGGGACTCGCGCTGCTCCAGCGCATGCTGTATCCAGCACCTGCGGCAGGTGCTGCCTCACGCGCGAAGGTCACCGTGACGCAAGCGTCTGGCGAGATCGTCGCCGGAGCGCTGGCGTACCGCGACGAGTTCACGATTGCGCTCACGGATCCGTCGGGAGCGTATCGTGCGTTTCCTGCGGACCGGGTGAAGCCGACCGTCGACGATCCGCTGCAGGCTCACTCCGAGCAGCTCGGGAAGTACACCGATGACGACATGCACAACGTTCTGGCGTACCTGCAGACGCTTCGCTAGTAGTGTGTTGAGTTCGAGGCTCAGGATGAGCGGCGTACAGAAGCGTGAAACTCGCCACACGAGGCGGTTGGCGTGGGTTTTTTCACACGCTCGGAAGGGCTACGCTACGTTCAAACGACGCGGGCCGTCGGCAGGCCTGACCGCCTTCGCCAAGGCTACGGCGGTCCGCCGAAGCTTTACGCGGAGGCGGAAGGCCTGCGCTACGTTAACGGTCCTCGCGGTCGGCGTGCTTGTGGCCGCGCAGGACAGCTGGCCCACCTACCACGGCGACTACTCCGGCCAGCGCCACAGCCGCCTCACGCAGATCACGCCGGCCAATGTCCATCAGCTCACGCTGGCCTGGGCGTTCCAGACGGGACAGACGCAGCAGATCAAGTCGACGCCGATCCTGGTGAACGGCGTGATCTACGTGACGGCCCCGGACAACATCTGGGCGCTCGACGCGCGCTCGGCGCGCCAGCTCTGGCGCTATACCTATCCGGCGAATCAGGGCTTCCACATCGGCCATCGCGGGGCCGCCGTCTACAAGAACTTCGTATACCTGACCACGCCCGACGCCCATCTCGTCGCGCTCGACGCGAACACGGGCAAAGTGAAATGGGACGTCGAGATCGCGGACGCCAGACGCGGGTTCTGGTCGACCAACGCGCCGCTCGTCGTCCGCAACCATCTGCTGGTCGGCGTGTCGGGCGATTTCGACAACCTGCCTGGCACCCTGAAGTCCATCGATCCCGATACGGGGAAGACACAGTGGATCTTCTACAGCACGCCTCCTCCCGGAACGGCGGACTCTCGGAGCGGCGGCGCCACCGGCGGACAGATGTGGATGACGGGCACCTACGATCCGGATCTCAATCTCGTGTACGTCGGGACCGGGAATCCCACGCCGGTGTTGAACGGGCCGGTGCGTCCCGGCGACAACCCATGGACCTGCAGCATTGTCGCGCTCAATCCCGACACGGGGAAGCTAGCGTGGGGTTTTCAAGCCTCGCCTCACGACACGCACGACTGGGACGCCGCCGAGGTGCCTGTGCTTGTCGACGCGAGCTTCAACGGCGCGCCGCGCAAAATGCTGCTGCAGGCGTCGCGAAACGGTTATTTCTTCGTGCTGGACCGTACCAACGGCCGGAATCTCCTGACCGCGCCGTTTGCGGCCGTCAACTGGGCCAAAGGGATTGACAAAGAGGGGCGTCCGATTCCCGATCCCGCGAAGGAACCGACGCGAGACGGTGTCCTGATTGCGCCGAACGAGAGCGGCGCGACCAACTATCGCTCGCCGAGCTTCGATCCGCAGAGCGGGCTGTTGATCGTGAGCGCGCAGGATGCGTATGGCATCTACTTCTTCAAACCGGAGCACGGCGAGTACGGCTGGGCGGGGGCGGATTACAATCTCTGGGGCAAGGGCGTGCTGCGGGCGATCGATTATCAAACGGGGAAGATCCGCTGGAGCCACGAGCTCGGCGACGGACCCTCGGGCGCCGGCGTGCTGACGACGGCGTCAGGGCTGACCTTCACCGGCGATTCGATGGGCAACGCTCTCGCGCTTCGCACCAGTGACGGGACGACACTCTGGCATTCCGGCATCGGCCGCGTGGGGAACTCGCCCGTGACGTATGAGCTCGATGGACGCCAGTACATGCTCATCGGCGGAGGGAGCGCGTTGTACGCGTGGACTCTGCCCACGTCCGGGTCGCCTTGATCGGTTCCGGTTACGCCGGGCGAACCTTTCACGCGCCGCTCATCGCGCCACGCCAGGATTCGAGCTTGCGCATGTTTCTAGAACCTGCCTCAGAAACCTGTCTTTACTTTCACGCTGTCGTCGCACCCACGGGTTTGGCCACAGAGTTCACGGAGTCACAGAGCTCGGAGCGCACGCTGCAGACACCAACGCGTCGCCCGTCGGCCGGCATCGCCGGCCGACACGCCGCCGCATGGCCGGGGTCCCCAACGCGGCAGCCGCGTTGGGGTGGAGAGCGGCGGAGGCGACGCGTGCAACTCCGTGTCTCAGTGTCTCGGTGGCTGAATTCCGACGCGTGCGCTTCCTCGAATCAGGCCGCGAGATGACGCGCCAGGAACGGAATGCCGCGCTTGCCCCAGAATGAATGCTCGCCCGGAAACACTTCCTGCTCGACTCGATCGGCCGCTCCGAAGACGCCGTAAATCTCACGCACGTGGTTGAAGCTCTCGATGCTCGACGTGATCGGGAAGATGTTGTCCCTCTCCCCCGATTCCACGAAGAGCGGCCTCGGCGCGATCAGCCCGGCGATGTCGTGCATCTCGGCCCAGTTCAGAATCCCCGGCACGTAGTTGTCGATGCAGTGCGCCAGGCTTCCGGACCGTGCCGCCGCCCGAGATGCCCATGCACCCGACGCGGCTCGAGTCCAGCTCCGATCGGGTCGCGATGTAGTCGAGCGCCCGCATCACGTCCCACACGCGCCAGGCGATCAGCGTCTCGCCGACCAGCAACGCGCCTCCCGCGACGGGCTCGCACGCTTTGCGCGACAAGCCCTGGCGGGCGTTGAGCGGATCCCGCCGGCACCCGAAGCCCATTGGCTCGATCGCCACCGCCGCCATCCCCGCTTCCGCCACCTGGATGGCGAAGTCGTGCTGGTAGCCCGCCTTGTCGGTCCGGTCGCGCCCCTGCTCGTCAATGCCGACGATGTCATCGACGCCGCGGCCGTGGCCGGGCACGCAGATCATCGTCGCCGCAGGAGTCTTCGCGTTTGCGGGAAGCAGGAGGTACGCGAGCACGCTGACGCCGGGCCGGCTGTCGAACACGATTTTCTCGCGCCGGTAGCCGGGGAACGCGCGGGTCTCGAGTGTGACGGGCCGGAGCGGCTGGCGCTCGAGTGGAAAGACGCCAAGGAGATCGATCAGCCTGGCCCGCAGTTGCTGCTGCCACTCCTCGGCCTGGCCTCGCGTGCGGGCCTCGAAACGGAGGCGGCGCGGCGCCGCGGCGTACAGGTCGCGCGTGAAGGGCACAGGATCGAATCGGCGGCCGTCGAGGCCCTTGGTGATTCCCGTGAGGGGACCGATGTAGCCGGAAGGCGCGGGGACCTGTCCTCCGAGCGGCACGGCACCGAGCGTCGGCAGGGCCGCGAGCATCCGCGCGAGCTCACGACGGGACACTTTTCTCATGGAGATGTTTTTCCGAACTCCTTATGAGTTGTCCCGTTTATCACCGCTGAGCAGGGCCGTCAAGGGCGAACCGCGGATGGAATCGTCGCGAACAGGGGGGAAACATGTGTATCCTTTGCGGGGATTGAATGCCATGGCGAGCCGGATCACCGCTCTCGTTCTGACCGCGCTGGCCGTGGCCTCATGCCGGACCGCTGGCCGCACAGCCGGCATCGCGCCAGGCTCGCCGGCCGTCCCGCCGGGCCCGCCCATCATCCAGCCGGGCGCCCCGGGCGAGGCGAGCCGCGTCATCTCCGCCGAGCAGGCGGCCGATTTGTCGCAGGTCCAGTACATCGGGGCGGACATCAAGTTCATGCAGGGGATGATCGGCCACCACGCGCAGGCCGTGGAGATGGTCGCCCTGGTCCCGTCGCGGACCGGCAGCGAGGACATGAAGAAGCTCGCCCTGCGGATCGACGTGTCGCAGCAGGACGAGATCAAGATGATGCAGCGCTGGCTGGAAGTCCGCGGCCAGCAGGTCCCGGCCCCGGGCGCACATCGGATGTCCGGCGCGACCTTGATGCCCGGCATGCTCACGCCCGAGGAGATGGCGCACCTCGCGGGGACGAAGGGTGCTGATTTCGATCGGCTCTTCCTCGCGGGCATGATCAAACATCACGGCGGCGCCCTGACGATGGTGGAGGAACTGTTCGCCGCGCCGGGCGCGGGCCAGGATGTGGAGATCTTCTCGTTCGCCTCCGACGTCGACGCCGACCAGCGCATGGAAATCGATCGCATGGGCGCCATGCTCAACGCCCTGGCCAGGGAGCGTCAGCAGTGAGATCCGTTGGATGCGTTGGCGAAGGAACTCGAGAGCGATGCCGGCGCGGCGAGCGGACGCGACGCGTCCCGCCTGCGGTCGCTCGCGGTCACGATCCGGGGCCGCACGGCCAAACTGCGCTGAGCCGTGAGAATTGAGAGTTGCAAAACCAGAGGCCAGCCGTTACGGTGTGTGTACCGAAACGGAAAAGCAACCACGAAGGTCACGAAGACAAACCACCACAGAGACTCAGAGACACTGAGAAAACCCGGAACGCAAAGCTCGCAAAGCCCGCAGAGCATAGCGCGCAGAATCGTTTCGGCGGGCGCCGCGAAGCGGCGGCGTCGGCCTGCACAGCAGGCCGTCCCGCCGAAACGGCACTGGCGCCGTGTTCTCTGTCGCTCTGTGGTGTTGTTCTTCGCGTCTTTCGTGTCATCGGGTCTTCGTGTTTTCGTGGTTGCATTTGAGCACATGCTCACATTTCTGTTCTTTTTGAGACTTGAGCCTTGAGACTTGAGACTTGAGAGAGAGCGTGAGGACTTTGCAAATGAGATCCGTTTTCGCCACATGTCTGGGTCTTGCCGTCGTGTCGCTATTGGTGGCGCTCGAAGGCGGAGCGCAGGAGCGCCCTGCCCCGACCGCGACGACCAATGATCCCCGCGTCGGACTCAAGGCGGGCCTGCGTGATGCCGGCGAGGCCGCGAAGAACATGAAACGGATCGCGACGCTGCCCAAACCGGAGGGCTTCTTCGATCCGAAGGCGCCGGGCGGCGAACCGACTCCGCCCGAACGCGATCCCAACCTGCCGCCGCTCGATCCCAACGCGCCGCCTGATCCCAGATTCGCGAACATGCTGGCCTTCGCGAACTCGGATCTCGCCTTCAGCGGCAATCATCTGTTCATGGGCAGCTTCCACGGCTTCAATACCTACGACATCGAGCGTCCCGGCACGCCGAAGCTCAGCGCCTCCGTCGTCTGCCCGGGCGGCCAGGGCGATGTGTCGGTACATGGCAACCTGCTGTTCATGTCGGTGGAGCAGACCCGCGGACGCCTCGACTGCGGCGTGCAGGGCGTGTCGACGCCGGTCAGCGCCGAGCGCTTCCGCGGCGTCCGGATCTTCGACATCGGCGACATGAGCAAACCGAGACAGGTGGCCGCCATACAGACGTGCCGCGGATCGCATACGCACACGCTGGTGACCGATCCGCGCGACACGGCGAACCTGTACGTCTACGGGTCCGGCACGGGCTCGGTGCGGTCGGCCGAGGAGCTGGCCGGCTGCTCGGGGTTGAAGCCCGATGAGGATCCGAACACCGCGCTCTTCAGCATCGACGTCATCCAGGTGCCGCTTGCCGCCCCTCAGAACGCGCGCATCGTGAACCGGCCGCGCATTTTTGCCGACGTGGCGACGGGCGCCATCTCGGGTCTGTGGGCGGGCGGCGATCACGGGCCCGGAACGCAGAAGACGAGCGTGACCAACCAGTGTCACGACATCACGGTCTTCCCGGAAGTCGGCCTGGCGGCGGGCGCGTGCTCGGGAAACGGCATCCTCCTCGACATCAGCGATCCGAAGAACCCGGTCCGGCTCGACCACGTCGTCGACAAGAACTTCGCGTACTGGCACTCGGCGACGTTCAACAACGACGGCACGAAGGTGATCTTCACCGACGAATGGGGCGGCGGCACGCGGCCCCGCTGCCGCGCGACGGATCTGCTCACCTGGGGAGCGGACGCGATCTTCGACATCGTCGATCGCAAGCTGCGCTTCGGGGGCTACTACAAGATGCCGGCGGCGCAGAGCGACACCGAGAACTGCGTGGCGCACAACGGCTCGCTCATCCCGGTGCCGGGGCGCGACATCATGTCCCAGGCGTGGTACCAGGGAGGCGTCTCGGTGTTCGACTTCACCGACTCGGCGAAGCCGGTCGAGATTGCGTTCTTCGACCGCGGGCCGATCGATGCGAAGCAGCTGATCACCGGCGGATACTGGTCGACCTACTGGTACAACGGCAACATCTACGGCTCCGAGATCGCGCGCGGGATCGACGTCTTCAGCCTGACGCCGAGCGAGCAGCTGTCGCAGAACGAGATCGATGCCGCGATGATGGTCCGGGTCGAGGAGCTCAACACGCAGCAGCAGACGCGGGTCGTCTGGCCGCCCAGCGCCGCGGTGGCGCGCGCCTATGTCGATCAGCTGACGCGCAGCCATGGCATCCAGCCGGAGCGCGCCCGTGCCGTGAGGACCGCGCTCGACCGCGCCGACGGGATCCGCACCGGGAAGGAGCGGGGCGCCGTCGAGGTCCTGGATCAGCTCGACGCGCTGGCGGCGCAGCTGGAGAGCGATGCCGCCGCGGCGGCCGGCCGCGACGCGGTGCGCCTGCGGTCGCTCGCGGCCGCGATCAAGGGCCGCACCGCAAAGCTACGATGATCAACTTGCAACTCTCAACTTTCAACTCTCAAGGCTCAGTGGGGCTGAGCGTTGAGACTTGAGACTTGAGACTTAAGGAGAAGTGACCGTGTCGCACCCATCATTGACGCACGGCGGGGTTCACCTCGGCAGAGGCGAAGGGAAGTCTTTCTGGCTGCTGACCGATCTGCACACGTTCAAAGTTGTCGGCGACGACACCAACGGCGCGTTCACCGTTGCAGAGCTCACAGCAGGACCCGAGATCGGTCCACCGCCTCATATTCATCACAACAGCGACGAGAGCTTTTACATCCTCGAGGGGATCTTCGACTTCTCGTTGGCCGGCCAGGCGTTTACCGCCGGCGCCGGAGCATTTGTGCACCTTCCAAAGGGGGTGGTTCACACGCATCGCGCGGGCGGAGGTCGGCCGGCGAGAGCTCTGGTGATGCAATCCGCCGCCGATGTCGGAGCTCGAGAGAATCGTCGCGATCGCTCGGAAGCACGGCATCGAGGTGCCGCCAATCTAGTCGAGATTAGATCAGGATGATGCCGCTACGTGCTTCCTGCCTTGTGCCTGACCCGTTGGCGGCGCCGCGTCGTCAAGACGGGCAGACTTGCCGCGGCGGCAGGTCGATCAGTCTTCAAGAAGTTGTGGCCAATCTCACGGTCGACGGGTTGGATTTCCGGCCGTCTGAGACCCATAGCGCCGGGAATGCCGTTCGAGATCGTGCGCCCGATTCCACCGCTCCCTTGGCTAGTGTCATATCCCAGCGATCCTTTGACTCAGAGATCGGACGGCCAGACTGCGGCGATCAGCATGAGCTCGTGGGTGCGTCGGCCGAGATGAAGGGCTGCGCGATGTCGCCGAATCAACCCAGGCCGCGCGCGAGCAGCGAGAGCGCGAAGATGAGCACGACGAACGTGGCGAGTACCCGCGCGTCCCCCGGGCCGGTTTCGTGCTGCAACGAGCGCCACACGGCGACGCCGCCCACGATGAAGAGGAGGCGCTGCCCGGTGATCACCAGCGCAAGTGCAATTGCGGCCACCAGGACCCATCTCTCGGATCGCGCGAGCACGTGAAGCCCGCGCGATCCGTCCAGCTGCCACACGGGGATGAGATTGAACAGGTTGAGGAACCCCGTCAGCTGTGCGATCGCGAGCCAGATCCGCGCGCCGGTGACGGCGTAGATCCCGAACGCGGCGAGCGCCGCGCCGAGGCCCCACACGGGGCCGGCCAGGCCGACCTTCGCTTCGTTCAGCGGGTCGCCGATATGCTGCTTCAACATCACGAATGCGCCCACACCCGGGAGGAACATCGGCGCGCCCGCGTCGATGCCGAGCCTGCGCAGCATCGCGACGTGTCCCATCTCATGGATGTAGATCGAGAGCACCAGGCCGAGCGCCAGCGGCCAGCCGTAGATTGACCAATACACCCCGAAGAAGGCGAACATCGAAATGAACGTGCTCGCCTTCGTCAGTCCCAGGAGCAGGAACTTGAGCTTACCGATCAGCAGCAGCGCGACGGTGACGAGTCCCGGCGCGCCACGGCGCCACCACGGCGTCCTGCGGGCCGCCGCCGGCGCCTCTTCGGCCGCGGATGCGTCGATGCTGCGACCGAGCCCGGCGAGCCGATCGCGGATCGTGGCGTGCTGTCGCGAGTGGGCCGGCAACAGGCTCAATGCGGTCGCCCAGTGGTTCCGCGCGCTCACCAGTTCGCCCGCTCGCGTGGCAACGTCGGCCTGGGCCGCGAGCTGTTTCAGCGTGTCGGCATGGATCAGCGACGCGCAGGCGGGACACGCCACCGCAACCGGCGGCACCTCAGTACCACAGCGGGCGCAGTGTGTCGGCGTCAAGCAGGTGTGGCCGCCGGAGCGGCGCCCACACGGAACGGTCCGAGGACCTGCAACCGCGACGGGCCGGTCATCTTCCAGGCCTGCCTCATGCCGATGAAGATGATGAATGCGCTGATCAGCCCGGATGGAAACGATCCGATCACCGCGAGCACCGGAAGGGCTGCGATCAAGGCGGCCAGGATCACAAAAGACAGGAGGATGCGAAGTCCGCCCGGCCTTTTCGTCGTGGCGCGCCCGCTTTCGGTCGCGGCCGTCGAGTTGCCGTCGCTGCTCGTCGTCGCCGCCCGTGCGTTCTGAGCGCTGCGGCCGGCGCCGACAGCCTGCTTGACCACGATTGGAGTGTACGCCAGCGCGATGGACGCATACGTCAGCGTAACGGCGAGCACCTGGAAGCGAAGGGCGCCACGGTCGCGAGCGCCAGTACGAACCGCGTAACCGACCATGTAGCCGATGAGAACGGCAACGATGCCGATCTCGAGGTGGGCGATCGCGATGACGGCGTAATAAATTATGGCGCCGAAAACACCCGCAACCAGGCCGTAGACACCGGCGGTCATGAGCGCAACGAGCCCCTGCGGCGCTTCGGCGGCGGATTCGGCGACAGTACGGCAGCGGCTGCAGAGGATTTTCCCGTTGACGTCGAAGTACTCCGCCTCGCTCGGCGTCTGACAGACGGCGCAGATGACCGCGAGCCTGCTTGGAGGGGCGGAAGAAGTCGATTCGCTGATCACGCGGTCGAATTGCAGCTCTTCACTTCCGGCCCGTGTATCGTGGTCAATCATGTCCATTCCTGGGGTGCGATCATCGTGAACCTGTAAGTAACCGCCCACGATCGTCACGTCAATACCTGCCCCGCCGCATGAACGGTGCCGTCAGTTGTACGGGTTTACGAGGCAGTGCTTACGGGCTGGTAACAAAGCTTCGCCTCAAACCGCCGAGTGACGACGAGCGGTCCGTCCGCGAACCCTCGTTACTTTAGAAGATGTCCAGCCTCGTGTGGCACGAAAACCGTAAGTCAGTTGACAAATCCGTCGCGGTCTCAGGTCGCCGCGCCTGTCCTCCTGCAGCGTGTAGGGCGAGGCTTTCAGCCTCGCCGAACGGCGACCCTGAAAGGGTCGCCCTACGTGGTTGGTATTTTAACGGCGACGCTGAAAGAGTCTCCCTACGTGGTAGCTATTTTAACGGCGACTCTGAAACGGTCACCCTGCGTAGTCGCTGATCTCCTGTGAATCTGGATCGCTCAACACGACGCCCCAACTGCCAAGGGTGCGAGTCCCAATTGCGCGGTTCCTGTTAGACTCGCTCTCGGCGACCCTGAAAGAGTCGCCCTACATGCTCAATTCGCGGCACGGGAAACGGAGGTGCACGGTGGAGAGAGGTTTCTCGGGCGCTCGGCGTTCGATTGCGCGGATGAGCTCAACAGCCCGTGGTGAAAGTCTGGCTGCATTCGGGGCCCCCAGCGCGGCAGCCGCGCTGGGGACCCCGTTCGACGGGCGATGCATCCCCGCCCCACCCCAACGCGGCTGCCGCGTTGGGGACCCCGGCGCCGGCTGCGTTGCTCCTCGCTCAAATACTCCCGGTATTGCCACCCCACCGCGCAAACCACGCGCGGCGGGGGCCCCGGTTCTCGGTCGTCGCGCCTTGCCGGCGGGGCGCCTCGCCCGTCTCGGTGCGACGCCAGACTTTCACCACGGGCTGTTAACAGCTGGCACGAAAATGACGGCCACAGGGCGTGTTGACCACGGCGCTTCCCGGCAACAAGACGGTCGCGGATCTGGTGTCCATGACGGCGGGACTCACGAACACGGCGGGCCAGGACCCGGGCACGCTGGGGCAGAACGCCCGCCCGCGGTTCAACATGTACGGAATCGACAGCGGCAACACCAACATGACGATGATGATCGACGGATTTCAGATCATCGCGAACAACCCGGTGCCGGACGTCGGGGCGACCGCCGAAGTGGACATGAAGACGTTTGGCAACGGCGCCGAGGTCAAAGAGATTGGCGTTGCGATGAACATGATCCTCAAGTCCGGCGGCAATCGGTTTCACGGGTCGCTCTCCGGATCGGACTCGCGTCAGCCATCCGGGAATCTGACGGACGCCCTGAGGGCGAGGAACCTGGCCGTTGGCTCCTCCATCAAGTACTTCGACGACTTCGGCGGCGACGTGGGCGGGCGGATATTGCCGGACAAACTGTGGTTTTTCGGGGCGGCGCGCGGACGGCGCAGCCAGATTTCCCAGACCGGACTCGTGCTGAATCCCGGCCCGGACGGGGTCTACCTCACCGGCGATGAGCCGGCGGCGTTTCCGACGCTGAACGCGTCGAATCTGGTCGGCAAGCTGTCATACCAGATGACCCCGAAATATCAGCTCGTCGTCGCGGCGTCGCGGGACCAGAACAAGAGCGAAGCGGACATTCAGAACCAGTCTTATGTGTTCACACCGTTCAACTCGACGAGCGTGTTCGACTGGGAGCCGCGGAACGCCAAGATGGAGCTGCGCGGAACGCCCGCCAGCAAGCTGCTGTTCGACGTGCAGTTCGGCCGATCGGGGTACGATCTGAACCGCGATATTCAGGCGGGCTGCGGCCTCGCGCCCTCGACCTTTGACAACGCCACGCAATTGTTCGGCGGGTGCCGATTCAATCAATACGGCGATAGTAAGTACGTCATGTGGATTGCCGATGCCAACATGACGGCGGTCCCGACGTCGTTTCTCGGCGGGCGCCACGAGCTCAAGGTCGGCTACCATCTTTCCGGCCGGCATACCGACGCGATCCGGCCGCAAAGTCCGGCCGGCGATTACCACCTCACCTTCGACACGATCGCCAGCGTGCCCCATCAGCCGCTGCAGATCGCGGTGTCCAACGCTCCGGCCGACCCCAAGGACTGGGACATGGTGTACTCCGCGTACTTCGCGGATCAATGGCGCGTCGGCGGCCGTCTGACATTCAACCTCGGGTTGCGATACGACCGCCAGCATTCGTTCGTGCCGGCTCAAAGCCAGGCGGCGGGGGTCTTTGCGGCGGCTGCGACGTTCCCAAGAGTGGAAGTCGGAACCTGGAACGACCTGGCGCCGCGCGCAGCCGTCGCCTGGGACGTCACCGGCAACGGCAAGACCGTGCTGAAGAGCACATACGGGTGGTTCAACACGGAGCTCGACATCGCGCCCACCTTCAACCGGGCCGCGTCGTACACGACCACGTACCGCTGGCACGATCTGAACCGGAACAACGTGTACGACCCCGGCGAAGTGAACCTCGATCTCAACGGCCCCGACTTCCTCAGCACCACGAGCGGGGCGAATGCGATCCTCAATCCGGATCTCAAACTGCCGCACGTCCAGGAGCTCACCACCTCACTCGAGCGCGAGGTGCGGTCCGGGACTGCCGTCCGCGCGCTCTACATGCTCAGGCGGCTTGGCAACGACTCCGCGTCCGTGAACGTCCTTCGCCCCTTCAGCGCCTTCGACATCGCGCTCAACCGCAAGGACCCGGGTCGCGACGGCGTGCTCGGCACCGCCGACGACGGCGGTGTCGTGACCGTGTATGACTTCGAGCCAGCCTACGCGGGCAGCCGGTTCGTCGGGAACGAGACGATCAACCGCCCCGGCGGGCGCAACGATTACTACCAGTCGGTGGAAGGCGCGTTCAGCCAGCGCCTTGCGCAGAAATGGTCTTTGCAGGTGTCGTACACCGCCACGAAGTATCACCGCTGGATTGTCTCGGTCGCGCAAAGCCCCAACGACGACTATTTTCCGCTCGACACCTCGTGGCGCTGGAGCTCGAAGATCAACGGCAACTACACGTTCCCCCACGACGTGCTCGTGGGCGCCATCGTGGATATCGTGAATGGTCCGCTGGGGCAGCGAACCTATGTCTTCCGGGCGGCCGATCCGCTCGGCGGGCCGGCGCTCCGACAGCAGACGACGGTCACGCTCCGGCTCGATCCGTTTGGCACCGAGCAGGAATCATTCGTGCCGTCCCTGAATATCCGGATAGGCAAGAAATTCAAGCTGGCAGGTAATTCGCTGGAGCTCAGCCTCGACGCACTCAATGTCGCCAACTCGAGCGCCATCCGCGCCGCGGCATATGTCTCCGGTCCAACCTACGGCACGGTGAGCGATATCCTGCCGCCGCGCCAGCTCCGAACGGGCGTGCGGTTCATGTTCTAAAGGACGCGTCTTTCAAAAGGAGAAGCGCGATGAAGCGACGGGAACTGCTCACGCTGTTTGGCGGCGGAGCCGCTGCGGGGCTCGCGACGGCGACAGGCCGCGAAAAGGCCGCCACCGTGCTGGCCACCGCCCCGAGCCCGCTGCAGACGGCTCAAACCGCCACGCGCCGCGGGCTGCCGCCGCTGAAGATCACCGACGTGAAAGTGATCCTCACTGAAATCGGCGGGAATCACCTGACGAACGTGAAAGTGCTCACCAGCGAGCCCGGCCTGTACGGCATCGGCTGCGGCACGCATGCCGAGCGTCCCATCATCGTCGCCGAAACGATCGACAAGTTCCTGAAGCCGCTTGCGGTCGGACGCAACGTCGACGAGATCGAACAGATCTGGCAGACCGCCTGGATTGCTCCTTACTGGCGCGCGAGCGTCGATGCCAACAACGCGATGAGCGCGATCGACGGCGCGCTGTGGGACATCATGGGCAAGCGCGCCGGCATGCCTGTCTACGCGCTGATGGGCGGAAAGGTGCGCGAAGGGATCCGCATGTTCGGCAACGCGGGCGGGCGCAGCCTGCAGGACCTCGAGGACAACGTCCGCCGGCTGCAGCAGGACGGCTATCAACACGTCCGGATCAACCCTGTCGGCGGCGGCGGCGATGGCGGAGCGGGCGGCGGCCGCGGCGCCGGTGGACGAGGCGGTCGTGGTGCGGCGCAGGGCGGCCCCGGCGGGCTGCCTGTGTCACAAGGCGGAGGCGGCTTCGGGGCTCGCGGCACCGACGCCGCGTACATCACGGGCCTGGTCTCGGCGCTCGACCATCTTCGAAAGACCGTCGGCTGGGACATCGAGCTGTGCCACGACGTTCATGAACGCCCGCATCCGGCCGGCGCATTGACGCTGGCGAAGGCGGTCGAACAATACCGCCCGTTCTTCATGGAAGATCTGTTCGCGCCCGAGGACGCCGCCTGGCACCAGCACGTCCGCGAGCAGTGCAGCACGGCGATCGCGATGGGCGAGCTCTTCGTCAACCAGAACGAATGGCTGCCGCTCGTCGCCAATCGCTGGATAGATTTCATCCGCATGCATATCTCCGCCGCGGGCGGGCTGAATCTGGCGCGGAAAGTCGCGCACTGCTGTGAGTTCTTCGGCGTGCGCACAGCCTGGCACGGCCCCGCCAACGTGTCGCCGGTGGGCCACGCGGTGAACCTGCACCTGGATCTGTCGCTGTACAATTTCGGAATCGGAGAGGGCGGAAATTTTCCGGACGAGATCAAAGAGCTCTTCCCGGGCGTGCCGGAAATCCGCAAGGCCGTGCGGTACTCGAACGATCTGCCTGGACTGGGCGTCGATATTGACGAGAAAGTGGCCGCGAGATACCCGCTCAAGACGCCGGGATCGAATCGCGGCGCTCGCGATACCGAAGGGGCTCCGCGGAGACCATAGGACGGCGGGACCCCGCAGGTGAGCAGCAGGAAGCAGCGTGAACGTCCGCGACGAGAGCTCTGAAGTTACGGAGGAAACGGCAAAACACGGAGAAACGGAGTAACGGAGACGCACGGAGAAGAGC
>QHWJ01000281.1 GCA_003222535.1 Acidobacteriota bacterium
CTCGAGTCGATGCACTACGGCTGGAGCTTCGGCTGCATGTTCGAGCGCGGCGGCAAGCCGTACAAGGTCGACTACGCCGCGATGGCGCGCGCCTGCGGCGCGCGTGGCGTCATGATCGAATCGTCCAGGGAGCTGGGCCCCGCGCTCAGCGAGGCGCTCGCTGCGAACGTGCCCACCGTCATCCAGGCGCCGATGGAAAACGCGCCGACGCCGACGCCGGGCCACTGGAACATCAATGACATTTATCGCAAAGGACAGTAGGTGGATGCCGCAATTAGGAAGTAAGAATTTGGAATTTGGAATTTGGAATTCGTGAACGCATTCCAAATTCCAAATTCCGAATTCCGAATTCCAAATTCCGCGGTAGCGTGGTCCGTCTGGGGCCTTGCGGCGACCTACTACCTTGCCGCCTTCTACCTGCGCTCGTCACCGGCCGTGATGACGACGGAGCTGATGCGCGACTTCGGGATCAGCGCCAGCCAGCTCGGAAATTTCTCGGCGGTGTATTTCTACGCGTACATCGCGATGCAGATTCCCACGGGCGTGTTGGTCGACTCGTGGGGCGCCCG
The DNA here is from genome assembly GCA_003222535.1 of Acidobacteriota bacterium. GTDB lineage: Bacteria > Acidobacteriota > Vicinamibacteria > Vicinamibacterales > CAVVIG01 > QHWJ01. The sequence goes on from QHWJ01000281.1 coordinate 570, forward strand.
GCGACTGCTGATCGGCGGAGCGATTGCCGCGGCGGCAGGAACGTGCCTGTTCGGCGCGACCAACAGCTATGCGGTCGCGTCGATCGGACGGCTGATTGTCGGGGCCGCCACCGCGGTCGGCTGGGTCGTGACGCTCAAGCTGGCCACGCATTGGTTTCCGCGCCAGCGGTTCGCCATGCTGTCGGGTCTGGGACTGATGATGGGCAACGTGGGTGCGCTCGTCGCGCAGGTGCCGTTGCGGGTGCTCGTCGAACAGTTTGGCTGGCGGGCCGTGGCCTTCGGGTCGGCAGGCGTTGTCCTTGCCGTCGGCGCGGCGGCGTGGGCAGTCGTGACGAACGACCCGCTGGAGAGGGGCTTCCGCAGCTGCGCGCCGGTGGAGCTGCAACGCGCCCACCTGACGATCGGGCAGCTCCTCCGCGAGTTCCCGACGATCTTCACCTACCGCAACACGTGGCTGATTTTCCTCGCGCAGGGCGGCTTTGTCGGCGCGATGTTGTCGTTCACCGGACTGTGGGGGCCCACGTATTTGCGCCAGCGCTTCACTCTTACTCCGACCGAAGCCGCGGCTGTCTGCTCGGTCATGATTGTGTGCTGGGCTGTCGCGAGCCCGATCGCGGGATACCTGTCCGATACAATCGGCCGCCGTAAGCCGATCTATCTCGGCGGCGCGCTCGTCTCCGCGGCAGGGTGGTCGACGCTGTTCTTTGCGCCGCTGCCGCTCGCGGCATTCACCGTCGTCGCCGCAATCACCAGCTTCGCTTGCGGCGCCGTCGTCCTCGGGTTTGCGTTTGCCAAGGAATCGGTGCCCGTTCAGCTGCTGGGGACTATTTCCGGCGCGATCAACGTCGGCAACATGCTGGGGCCGACGATTCTTCAGCCCGCCATCGGCCGGGTACTGGACCAGCGCTGGGCAGGGGCGATGAGCAACGGCGTGCGGGTCTACTCGGTCGATGCGTTCCAGGCCGGATTTGCGATGATCGCCGTCTGGTCTGTGTTGACTTGCGTGCTCATCGCCTGCACCAGGGAAACGCGCTGCCGCCCGACGGTCTGATGTCCCGCAACAGTGATTCGTCACATAATGCAGCGAATCACCGTTACGGGACACGAGAACGATAAGATACGGGCCATGGGCAGCCGTTCCGCCGCACCCCTCCCGACACAACTGCAAGCCGACGATGCGGTGCGCGAGCACCTCGAACGCATTCTCACCAGTCCTACGTTTCAACAGGGGGATCGCCTGAAACGGTTCCTCAAGTTCATCGTCCTCGAGGCCGTAGCGGGACGGCGGCACGAGCTGAAGGAGTACGTGATCGGGGTCCAGGTATTCGACAAGGAAGACACGTTTGATCCCCGCACCGACCCCATCGTCCGCGTGGAGGCGAGACGGCTGCGCGCCAAACTCGTCCGTTACTATCGCGAAGAAGGACGCGCTGACCAGACCGTGATCGTGCTGCCCAAGCGCGGCTATGCGCCGGCCTTCAAGCAGCGCGACGCGCCGGTGCTGATCAAGCGATCCGTGGCAGCCGCGCTGGTGAGCCGCAATACCGTCGCGGTGCTGCCTTTCGCCGATCACAGCGCCGATCGCGGTCTCGGGTATTTCTGTCGGGGCCTCCGCGAAGAGATCGTGCACCATCTCGCGCGATTTCCGTCGCTGCGCATCCTGGCGTCCGACGAGCCTCGCGTGACGGGAGACAGGACCGACGCCGCGATGATCATCAGCGGCAGCGTCCGTCAGTCGGGCGAGCGTCTTCGCGTGACCGCGCAGCTGGTCGATGGCGCGACCGGCTGTTATATCTGGTCGGAATCAGTCGACTCCACGGTGGGCGATGTCTTCCCGGCGCAGGAGCGCGTGGCGGAGGCGGTTGCAACGCGCATCGAGCCCGAGCTGGGCGACCATCGCCGCGGCTCGGCGTCGCGAAGACCGAACGAGAACCTGGCGGCCCATAACCTGTACCTGCAGGGACGCTACTACCTGAATCAGCGCACCGACGAAGGCCTGCGGAAGGCGCTCGACTTCTTTGAGAAAGCCCTCGTCGAGGACGCGCAGTACGCCGCCGCCCACGCCGGACTGTCGGACGCGTACGGCCTGCTGGCGCACTACGGCGTGTTCGGTCCCGCGGAAGTCTGGACGAAGGCAGCGGCGAGCGCGGCGGCTGCGGTGATGCTCGACGCCGATTCCGCCGAGGCGCACACGTCGCTGGCGCACGTGAAGTCGACGCAGGATTGGGACTGGGCCGGAGCGGAACGCGAGTTCGAGCGCGCGATCAGCCTGGACCCGCGGTGCGCCACGTCACATCACTGGTATGCGATGTCGTGTCTCTCGCCGCTCGGCCGGCTCGACGAAGCGCTCGACGAAATGATCGTCGCGCAGGCCCTCGATCCGGTCTCGTCGATTGTCGCGCGCGACCTCGCGGTGATTCATTTCTATCGCCGCGACTTCGAGACTGCGCTCGAACAGTGCGATCACACGATCGAGCTGAACCCGCATTTTGCGCCCGCCTACTGGATTCTCGGCGTGATCCAGGAACAGCGGAAGGATTTCGACGAGTCGGCGGCGGCGTTTCAACGGGCGGTCCATCTGTCGCCGCAGACTCCACGCATGCATGGAGCCCTGGGCCGGACGTTTGCGTTGTCCGGACGCAGGAAGCAGGCGCTCGATGTCCTGCGGAAGCTCGAGGCCTACGCCAGGGAGCGGTACGTCTCGCCGCTCGAGTTCGCGTGGATTCAGTTCGCGCTCGAGGAAACGGACCTTGGGTTCCGATGGATGCAGAAGGCGCTGGAGGATCGTTCCTTCGATCTCATATCGATCAAGGTCGATCCGCGTTTCGATCCTCTCAAGGACGATCGGCGGTTCCGGGCCATCGCGAGCCAGATGGGCGTGGTGTCGCCGGCTACTTGAGCAGACGCGGCGTCACGTCTGCTTCACTCATCCCGAGGCTCCATTTCAGCGCCTCGAAATACATGCGGTACACATCCGGGTTATCCCAGGTGGCGGCCGCGTGTCCCAGCGCCGAGTAGAACACGCGGCCTTTTCCGTACGTCTTCGCCCACGCGAGAGGGAAATCGCCGTCAGTCCGGTGGACCTCGCTGTTGGGCGGCATCTTCGACACGTCCAGCCGCAGCAGCACGCGGATCTTGTCGCGTGAATACTGCTGCGCCTGGTAGAACTCATCGGTGACGCTGAACACCGGCGCCAGGTGCTTCGTCGCCGGAAACCCGGGATCTTCGTTGATCACGGATCCGTACGCGGTGTTCCACGGATGTCCGTCGTATCGCGCGCCGATCAGCTCACCGAATTCCGGCCAATCGAGAAACGCCGTCGTCGCCGTGTGGGCGGCGACGAATCCCTTCCCGTCGTCTTTCACGAACGACAGCAGGTCGACCTTCTGCCGAGCGTCGAGCGGCACATCCCGGTGGCCGAGAAAAAAGATCGCGTCCACGTTCGTGAGGTCGGGACCGCCGCTGGCCGGCTTCCCATCGGTCATCGTCGGATGCCTGGAGATGATGTTGGAGTCGGTGCGAATGTAGGTGTCGAACAGGCCGGACTCGTAGCCAAGACGTTCGATGACGGCGAGCGCGTGTGACACCGAGTCGTGCTGGGCTATCCCGTTGCGCGTGTCGGCCCAGGCGAGCACGGCCTTCCGCGGGCGCGCGCCGCCTCGGCCGCCGCCGCGTCCTTGTCCCCGCCCCTGGGCCTCGAACGTCTGCACGATCGGGGCGCTCGACAGCACGATGGCGAGGCCGAGCCATCCGCCGATGATCAGGAGGCGTTTCACTCAGAACCTGGCGGCACTTCGGGCCGCGCCGGTGAGCTCGAGAATGTGCATGCCCGTGTTCGCGCGATCGACGATGTAGATGTAGCCGCGGTCGTCGACCTCGACGTTGTTCGTCTGGATCGCGACTTTGCACGTTTCGTCCGCTCCCGTGCCCACGCACCGCTTGTCGGTCTTGCTGGTGATGGCTGGAACGTAGAATGCGATCTCTCTGGGGTTGAACGGATCGCGGATATCCACGGCGCGCACGCCGGCGTTGAAATGCGCGAGGAACAGCACACGCTTGTAGTAGATCGGCGTGAAGTTCTCGTTCGAGGAATGCGTGCCGAACCGCCCGCCGCGGCTGCAGTAGTCGCGGCTCGACTCCGGCACCGTGAACGACGAGGCGCCGAAAGGCCGGGTCTCGACCGTCGCATCCAGCATGCGCAGCATCTGCCGGTTCTCGAAGCACCCGTTGGCCGTCGTCTCGCCGACGACCGCAATGAAGTCTCGCCGCGCCTGCGTCTGGTTTGCGGGCACGGACGCCTCATGATCGTGGCCGGCGGCAGCCGTGGGAGGCGCAGCACGGCGGCCAGTCGGCGCTTTTTGCATGCCGAACTCCGCGACGTCCATCCCAAGGAGCGGGAAGGCAGTATGCGCGCCGACATCCGGCGGCAGATCGACTCTGGTGATCTGCGGGTAGCGCAGATTCTCGTCCGTCGGTTCCCTGGGTCCGCTCAAGAGCTTTTCGCGATCGACGATCTGCACGATGCCGCTTACGCCGGTGCCGTAGCCGAAATACACGCGGTTGGCTTTCGGGCCGAGCGAAATCGGCCCATGAAGCTCGGTCGGCACCGGGCCCGTCGACCCGGGCTGCTGGCCCGGCAGCCCGAAGTCGCGGATGAACGCCGGGTGCGCCGGATCGCTCAGATCATAGATCTTCGTCATTCGGGTCGTGCGCCAGGCCGGATCGCCCGAGATCAGATACGCGATGCCGGTGTCGCACTCCCACCAATTCTTGTGGGTTTGCCTCAGGCCGCTCACCACGACGGTCACGCGCTGTGGTCTGGCCGGATCGGTGACGTCCCACACTTCGTGCCCGCTGTTGCCGAACGTGCGCAGGAGGTAGACCTTGCTCGCGTCGGCGCGCGGGAGCTCGCGGCCATCGCACACGCGCACCATCTGGGCGCCTCCGGCTTCGCCCGGTCCCGACTCTCCCGGAACGTGCGCCAGATACCTGGGCCGCTTCGGATCGGTGACATCGAGAATCGAAGTGCCGTTGCTCTCTTGTTTCCCCGTCAGGGGGTTGAGCTGACTGCCCCCGTGGTGGCCGATGTAGGCGATCCACCGATCTCCTTGTTTGTGGATCACCGGCTGGTACGCGCTTCGCGCTTGCAGATCGTTGAAGCCGACCAGCTGCATGTCGTGCATTTCGGCCCGCTGCTGCGCTGCCACACCGTGATCTCGAATGATGCCGAGCATGCCGAGGCCGATCCCGACCATCGCGGCCGTCAGGTGCGAGCGTCTCATGTGAATTGCCCCCTTCTCGAACGCCGGCGATAGGAGCCGGCGGGCGTACGAGACGATACGTCCAGCGTCCGCCTCGGAGCAAATGAAAGAATGCGCCCGCTTCGAGGCGTTTGGCTAACCTCGAAGCGTCAAAAACGAAACCCATATCGGTAGTGTCCGGCTTCAGCCGGACCTGTCGGAGGCTGACCAAACACCCCCGCGGCCTAGCCTTCTGCATTCGTGCATGGACGCGCGTTAGTACATGCCGCCCATACCACCGCCGCCCGGCATCGGCGCCTCCTTCTTGGCTTCCGGAATATCGCAGACGAGCGCTTCAGTGGTGAGGAGCAGCGACGCAATGGACGACGCGTTCTGGAGCGCCGAGCGCACGACCTTTGCCGGATCGATGACGCCCGCTTTCACGAGATTCTCGTACGTGTCAGTGAGCGCGTTGAAGCCCTCTTCGTCCTTCATCTCGCGCACTTTCTGCACGACGATCGATCCCTCTTGGCCCGCATTGGTCGCAATCCAGCGCGTCGGCTCCTCGATGGCGCGTTTGACGATGTTGACGCCGATCTGCTGATCGCCGCCGAGCTTCAGGCCGTCGAGCACTTTCGACGCCCGAATCAGCGCCACGCCGCCACCGGGGACGATCCCCTCTTCGACGGCCGCCTTGGTCGCGTGCATCGCGTCCTCGACCCGCGCCTTTTTCTCCTTCATCTCGGTTTCGGTAGCCGCGCCGACCTTGATGACGGCGACGCCGCCGACCAGCTTCGCCAGCCGCTCCTGCAGCTTCTCGCGGTCGTAATCCGACGTGGTGTCCTCGACCTGCACGCGGAGCTGTTTCACACGACCCTCGATGGCAGCCGACGAGCCCGCCCCTTCGACGATCGTCGTTTTGTCCTTATCGATCGTGACCTTCTTCGCCTTGCCGAGGTCGTCCAACTTGATGTTCTCGAGCTTGAGGCCGAGATCGTCGGTGATGGCCTTGCCGCCGGTGAGCGTGGCGATGTCCTCGAGCATGGCCTTGCGGCGATCACCGTAGCCGGGCGCCTTGACGGCCGCCGCATGCAGCGTACCGCGCAGCTTGTTGACGACGAGCGTCGCCAGCGCTTCACCCTCGATGTCCTCTGCAATGATGAGCAGCGGCTGGCCGAGGCGCGCGACTTGCTCGAGCACGGGGAGCAAGTCCTTCATGGAGCTAATTTTTTTCTCGTGGATCAAGATGACTGGGTTCTCGAGCACGACTTCCATCCGCTCAGGGTCGGTCACGAAGTAGGGCGACAGGTAGCCGCGGTCGAACTGCATGCCCTCGACCACATCGAGAGACGTCTCCATGCTCTTGGCCTCTTCGACCGTGATCACGCCGTCCTTACCGACCTTGTCCATCGCATCGGCGATGATTTTCCCGATCGTTTCGTCGTTGTTCGCCGAGATGGTGCCGACCTGGCCGACCATGTTGCCGCTCACCGGCTTCGACATCTTCTTCAACTCGGCGGTGAGCGCCTCAACCGCCTTTTCGATACCGCGCTTGATGTCCATCGGGTTCGCGCCGGCTGCGACGTTCTTCGCGCCCTCCCGGTAAATCGCCTGAGCGAGCACCGTGGCGGTCGTGGTGCCATCGCCGGCCGTGTCCGACGTCTTGCTCGCGACTTCGCGCACCATCTGTGCGCCCATGTTTTCCAGCGGATTCCTGAGGTCGATTTCCTTGGCGACGGTGACACCGTCCTTCGTGATGGTCGGCGAGCCGAATTTCTTATCGATCACGACGTTGCGGCCCTTTGGACCGAGCGTGACCTTGACCGCGTCCGCCAGCTGGTTGATGCCGCGTAGCACGGCCTGCCGTGAGTGCTCGCCGTAAATAATCTGTTTTGCCATGTGATCTTCTCTCCTACTTCTTTTTCTTCGCGTCGGCGCCTTCGATGACGCCCAAGACTTCGTCTTCGCGCATGATGAGGTATTCCCCACCCTCGAGCTTGATCTCCTGCCCCGAGTACTTGCCGAACAGGATGAGGTCACCAGCGTTGACGTCCGGCCGTTGGCGTGTGCCGTCGTCCTTGACCTTGCCGGTGCCTGCGGCAATCACCCTGCCTTGCTGCGGCTTTTCCTTGGCCGTGTCGGGGATGATGATCCCGCCGACCTTCTGTTCGCCTTCCTCGAGGCGCTGGATGATGAGGCGGTCGTGGAGCGGTCTGACATTCATAGATTTCGACTCCAGTTAACTAACGTGACTGCGTGGATCGGACCGGACGTATCAGGCAATGAATCGTGTGAGTAGCTTCCTACCCACTACGGGGGTTGGGGGGCACGGGCGGGATCAGCAGATAGGGCTGGTCCCGCAGTTCGCGACCGAGCTGCGCGTGGCGCCGGCGCCACGTCTCGAAGCGTCCCGCGATTGCGTCGAGCAGCCGGGCTTTGTGTAGAGACTGCTCGTGACGGGCGGCCCGGCTGAAGAAACCCGCTCCCAGCTCGGCATACCAACGGATGTTGTGCCGTCGACGCATTTGGTCCTCGAAGAATCCTGCCAGGAGCAGGCACTGGGCGCCCGCCGTTTCCATCAGGCGGTCGTCCAGCAGGGTCGTGTCCGCCACGAAATGGTCGAAGACCGCGCTGAGGTTCCCCGGAGCCGGCACATCGAGGTCGGGTTGGGTCGATACCTGGGCATAGTGCGCCAACAAGCTGGCGTTGTAGAGCAGCTCCTGTCGATCGACCGTGGGCTCGGAGATGTCCTGCAGACGCAGCACGAAAAACTCCAGCGTCTGCCGATGATCGATCGCGAGCAGTTCACGTAGCGGACCCATGGCACCCCCGCGTGACCGCGTGTGGCCTCATCTGCCCAACGAAGAGCCCCGGCCGACGTGGGCTGGAGCCATTTCGGCTGACGAATACTTTACGCGGCACAATTAAGGGCACGTCGCATTTCGATTCATACCATCTCCTCTTGACCGTTCGAGAGTGCTTCCCGCAACGAGACGCCCCAATGCTTCACGACCCAACGTCTCAGACTGATGGCCATGGCCTCGCGCGAGCTCTCCACGGTCGCCCAAGCCCCGGCGCGAAGCGTCTCCATGAAGGCAGAAAGCGAGACTCAGGAATCACAACGTTCCCAAACGAGTCAGTCATTCGCCTCAGAATGCAACGGGTCCTTGTTGTTCCTTATGGTCGAAAGCCGGCCTTATTCGCGATTCGTGCTTTTTCTTGTGACAGGCGAGTGTCTTCCTTCTCCTTCTTCTGTCGCGCGATTTCGCGTTGCGGCGCCTCACGCTCGTCCAACCGGATGGCTTGCTTGTCTGCGCTTCGCGCGAGGGCGTCAAGACGCAGAGAGGTCACGATGATCCGGACTGCCGAGGCGTACGACGATCGGTAGAGCACGACCGAATAGTCAGTGTCTCCCCATCGGGCGACTGGGGTGCCAGACTCCTCTTCGAGTTGGGATACTACCGATCGGGCCTTGTTCGCCGCTAGTTTCAATGCCGGTCCGTATGCCGTCGAAATCGCTTCGATCAGGTCGACATCGGTCATGCCGGCCGTCCGATCGTGATCGTAGTCGACCACCATCTTGGAGAGCTGATCGTTATAGAAGCTGAAGACGATCTGGTGAACTGGATCATTCTGTGGCGACGTCGATCCGCTTACGAAGTACGGCGGCCGCCACTCCAGCGTCTGTATCACGGCCGGACGCATATGGATGGTCTTGGCGTCAGACGCCGCAACACCGGCAAGAGCCGAAACTGAGGGCAAGTTGCCCCCGAGTTGAAAGTCGCGATACTGCTGCCGGCCCTGACCCTGCAGAGAATGCGTTGAAAGGACGAGTCCGAGAGCCACGATGGCGAGCCGTGTCTTGATCATGGGCGGCTTTCCTTTAGCTGTCAGTTGACGGAAGTTGATGAATGATGTCGTGCGCCAACCCCGGGTGGTTCGGCATCTTCTTGTACAGGGACTCGAAGACGTCTGCGGCCCGCAGGTTCTGCGCGAGCGTCTTGTCAGTGGGAAGCGCGGTTTGAGCAATCGCCAAGCGCGGCCACCGTAAGTATGGAACACATGCACGCTCCGATCAGTCGCTTCATCGCAGACTCCTTCAGCTGTTTCACCGATCCCAGAATCCCGCCTTCCTCATCCGCCCCCGGTACGTTTTTGCCGACTATTCCGGAATCCCGAGTCTGGCCACGAGTTGGGCACGAAGTCCGCTGAAGACAACGTCGGGAGCGGCGGATCCGGCATCGTCATCGCCCCGATTGGGGGAAGGGGTTCCTTCGAAAGAACGAGCATGATTATCAGAGCCACGCCCCCCATGAGGAGCAGGACCAGGCCCGTGGCAAACGTCAGGGGCGACCCGATTGACACGAACAGCCCGAACACGAGGAGCCACACGGGAATCATCGCCGTGCGGCTGGATAGCATCGACATGGTGGCCATACTTCTTTCTTGTGGTGGTTTGCGGACAACGAGGCGCCAGCCGGCCGTGGCCGTCCCCATCGGACTTGTCGATTTCAGCCCCGGCGCGAGAGAGGCGGGGTTCCTCGATCCCCGCCTCACTGCGGTACCTTTACGCCGCTATTTGGACCTTGATCTGCTTGGGCTTGGCTTCCTCACGCAGCGGCAACCGGATGGTCAGCACGCCCGCCTTGTACTCGGCGCTGACCTTGCCAGCGTCGACCGTCGGCGGCAGCGCGAACGTCCGCGCGAACGCGCCGTAACTGCGCTCGATGCGATGAAACTGCTCCTCCGCGACTTCCGCGTCGAGCTTCCTCTCGCCACGGAGCGTGAGCGTGTTGTCTTCAAGGGTCAGGTCGATCTCCTCTTCCTTCATGTCGGGCAGCTCGGCCCTCAGCACCAGCTCGTGCTGGCCGTTGGTGTAAATGTCGACCGCCGGTACCCATGAGCCACGGGCGAGGTCTTCCTGAGGACGGCCGTAGAAGCGGTCGAACATCCGGCTCATCCTCTCCTGATGCGCATCCATGTCATTGAACGGATTCCAACGAACGATAGTCATGATGATTCTCCTCTCACGCGTAATACATTCGCGGCAGGACTTCCTTCCGATTTCAACGGACCGGGCTGCCGTGGCCCCCACTGGACCAATCGACGACGTGTCGGCTTCAGGCCGTCGCGCGAGCGGCGATCTTGTGGAAGGTCGAGTTCGACACCTCATACGTCTGCACCCGAGGCGTGCCCTCGACCACCTGCTCCAGCGCCTTGAGGACGGCGGAATACGCGCCACGCGCGTACGTCTCTGCGTTTTCTTTCAGATCCCACACGCTGATGCCAACCGCGTCTGTTCCGCCAGGGGTGACGAACGCGATTTCGTCCTGGAAGCCCTTCTGCTTCCGAAGCACCGGAATGATGTCCTTGTCGAGGAGCTGGGTGAACGCTGCCGCGTGCCCCGGCTTGAGCTGGAAGGAAACACTGCGTGCAAACATGTCAACCTCCTGGGTTGGCGTGGCCCAAGAGGCGAAACCAGATAAACCTGACTTAGTTCAGATATCTGAGGACTGAGGGGGTCGTGCCGCAATCTTGTTAACCAATATCTGTTAATTTACCAACAGTGTCAAGATAATTGTGAGATGATCTCGTTACACCGCAATTTGTTAACATAATGAGTTAATCATGCATTTCGGAGGAATCCGATGGATTTCCGGCTTCTCATCCGAGACCGGCTCAGAGAATTGGGGACCGAGCAGAGGGCTCTGGCGGCGGCCGCTCAGGTGACGGAGTCCTACATTTCCCAACTGCTGACGGGCAAGAAAGCGCCCCCTGCCCCCGAGCGCACCGATATTTACGACAAGATGGAGACGTTTTTGAGGCTCCCCACCGGGAAGTTGGCCATGCTGGCGGACCTTCAGCGCACGAACGCCTTGAAGAGAAAGCTGGCGGAGCCGCCCGCACCCCTGTTCGAGGAAGTGCGCGAGTTGATTCTCCGCAAATGCGAGCCCAGCCGTGAACAACCTATCCGTGCGATGTTCGAGAAGGAGCCCTTCGGGGCTCTCGAACGCCTCGTCACCCAGAAGCTGCTGGATGTAGTCAAGCGGGTGACGAAAGAGGAATTGGACGATGAAAACTGGCTCCGCCTCGTGGCTCGACTCGCCGACCGAAGCTATGAGCAGATGCGCGTCATTGTGCTCGAGTTTCTGGAGGCGGATATCTTCAACGTCTCGGTCGAACACTGCGTCACGTTTCTCGATCCGCTGATCGAATCGTGGGACATCGACCTTGCAACACTCGGGATGGAGATCGTGCTGAACCGCCGCCTAGCGCCCGGGCACCCAAAGAAATTCGGGTTCGTGGAACTAGAACCCGCCGCACCGGCCGACGAAGAGCCAGGACTCCAGGCGTTCCTTCAGGATCCCTTTCTAAGGGGCGATGCGACCGCGCTGGAAATCGAGTTTCTCAAGAAGCTGCATTTCACGCGAAAACGGCCGACGCCCCTCTACTATTACCGGGAACTGCAAAACCTGCGAGACCCGCTCCATTTTCGCGGCGCAGAGGAGACGATGGCGTAGGCGGAGTGGCGTCTCGCCGCTGTTCCTGCGATTTCGAGAGAAGCATTCGAGCGCTTCGGATCGGTGACATCGAGTACCGCGAGATCAGCGCGATCACGGAGGGCCAGGGTTCCGGGCGCCGGCCACACCGTGTACTTCGAGAAGCCCGAGGAAATTGCCTCGATCGCATTTTGGCGAGGGACAGCCACGTACAGGATGTAGCATGCTGCCGTGCCTGGGTGGCCAAAACGGGAATTCCGGTTCGGACGGCGGATCTGTAGTCTTCGATCGCCGAAGGAGGCAACCGTGGGTCGACGGACATTCGGGACGATCATCGTCGCCGCAGCGATCGGGTTTGCGGCGATCCCCTCCACAGTCTCGGCACAAAGCGCCATCTCGGGCGTCGTCAAGGATTCGGGCGGCGGCATTCTGCCCGGCGTGACCGTCCAGGCCGCGAGCCCCGCGCTGATCGAGCGGGTCCGCGACGCGGTCACCGACGAGCAGGGCCGATACACGATTGTCGATTTGCGGCCCGGCCTCTACAAAGTGACGTTCGCGCTCGCCGGCTTCACCACGCTGGTGCGCGACGGCATCGATCTGCCGTCCAACTTCACCGCGACGGTCAACGTGGAATTGAACCTTGGAGCGCTCGAAGAGTCGGTCACGGTCAGCGGCAACTCGCCCATTGTCGACGTCCAGAGCGCGCAGCACACGGCCATTCTGAAGCGCGAGCTGATCGATGCGATTCCGACCGGCAGGACCTACGCCCAGCTGGGCGCGCTCGCGGTTGGCGTGAAACCCAACACCCAGGCGGTGGGCGGCGCGCGAACCGCGACGCAGCAGCGGCTGTTGCTGCATGGCATGCCGGCTGCCGACAACACCATCGACGTCGACGGCATGAAGATGAACTCGATGTACCTCGGAGGCGAGACGCAGCCGAACCACAACGATGCCATGACGCAGGAAGTCACGGTGCAAACCAGCTCGCCCGGCGCTGAAGTGTCCGCGGCAGGCGTCCACATCAACCTGATTCCGCGCGAAGGTGGCAACGCCTTCAGTGGCTCGGCCTTTGTTGGCTACACGGGCAGCTCATTTCAGAGCAACAACCTCACGCCGGAGCTTCAGCAGAAGGGGCTCCGGCAGGGCGATGCTGCCGATTACGTGTACGACGTGAACGCGGCGGCGGGCGGGCCGATCAAGCGGGACCGGCTGTGGTTTTTTGGATCCTATCGGGACATCGCCAACGCCAACGTCATCGCCAACAGCTTTTATCCCGACGGCCGCCCCGGAGTCTACGATCAACGCCTCTATCAATTCACCGTGCGCCTGACATCACAGCTCACGCCCCGCAACAAGCTCACGGCCTACATCGATCGCCCGATCAAGAACGTGCCGCACGACTATGCGTCGGGCACGGACGTGCTCACCGCGGCCCGGCGCCGCACCGACGTGCTCTATTACACGACGGCGGTGAAGTGGACGTCGACTGTGACGAACAAGCTCCTGCTCGAAGCGGGATGGGGCGGGACCGTGAACGCCATCAACTTCATTTACCAGCCGGACGTGCGCAAGCCACGGGGAACCGCTGACTGGTTCTCATCCGCTTCACGACAGGACATCGTGCTGAACACGAGGACCACGGCGGCCGTGCCCGAGCAGCACGACTACCCGTTCCTCTACATGCTCGTGTCGTCCGCCTCGTACGTGACCGGCTCTCACTCGTTCAAAACAGGCATGCAGTGGCGTTACGGTCCGTACTGGCGCGACTTTGATTCCAACGCCGACCTCGTCCAGCGCTACCGCTCCGGCACACCGGATTCGGTCATCGTCTACAACACGCCGACGCATTCCCGCGAGCACCTGAATGCGGACCTCGGGTTCTACGTGCAGGATTCCTGGAAGCTCCGTCGTCTGACGTTGAACCCCGGGATCCGGTTCGAGTACTTCAGCGTGTCGATCGAGTCCAAGTCGATCGAACCGGGCCGCTTCGTCGGCTTCCGCCAGTTTCCCGAGGTGCCGAAGCTGCCGGAATGGTTCAACCTCGCGCCCCGGCTCGGCGCCGTGTACGACCTGACGGGCGATGCCCGGACCGCGCTCAAGTTCGGCGTGAACCGCTACAACAAGAACGACACGACCAACTTCACGCTTCGCTACAACCCCGCGTCGCTGCAAAGCGACACCCGCAACTGGACCGATGTGAACCGTGACGACATCGCCCAGGACAACGAAATCGGGCCGAGCAACAACGTCAATTTCGGCGCCGCGCCCGCAAGGCACGCTGATCCGAACATCAAACGGCAGTACAACGTCGAGTACAGCGTCGGCGTGGATCGCGAGCTGTTTCCCGGAGTGTCGGTCACCGCCGCCTGGTATCGGCGGGTGTTCTACAACCTGGAGAAGCAGATCAACACGCTCGTGGGCCTCTCCGATTACACCGCGTTTCAAACCCCGAGCCCGCTCAATGGTGAGCCCGTCACGATCTACAACCTGAACAGAGCGAAACAGGGGTTGGTGGATCTGATCGACACGACGAGCACGGATCGAGACACGAGCCGGCAGACCTACGACGGTCTCGAACTGAGTTTCTCGGCGCGGCTGCCCAGGGGCGCCAGCGTCTTCGGCGGCTTGTCGTCCGATCGGACGATGACCGTTGCGTGTGAGGGGCTGGCGCCTCAGCCTCTCGTCGGTACAGCAGCGACCTCCTGGGATCCGAACACGTTTCGCTACTGCGATCAGAGCCAGCTGGACATCCCGTTTCGAAGCGATTTCAAGCTCGCGGGGGCGTACCCAATCCCGTTGGGCTTGCAGATTGGCGCCAACTTCCAAAGCTATGCGGGGGCGCCGCTGGCGGTGAACTGGGCCGTCCCGGCGAGCGTGTTTCCCGGTGGACAGCGAACCCAGTCGGTGACCGTCAACCTCATCGCACCCGGGACCGCATACTTGAAGCGTTGGAATCAGCTCGACCTGAGCCTGCGACGAATCTTCAAGGCCGGCAGGGCGCGATTCGACGCGAGTCTGGACGTGTTCAACCTGCTCAACTCCAACGTCGTGCTGAACGAGAACCAGAACTTCGGCGCAAGTCTTGGCGCACCATTGGAGATTCTTCAGCCACGGCTGCTGCGGATTTCGACGAACATGAAGTTCTGATCGCCCATGCTGAGCGTCGTCGGTCTCATGTTCGCAGGCGTCGCGCTGAATGCGGCGCAGGTGTGGTTCAACCGGGATATCGCGCCGATTGTTTTCGCGCACTGCGCACCGTGTCATCGGCCGGGTGAGGCCGCGCCGTTCAGTCTGCTGACCTACGACGAGGTGCGTCGGCGCGCGCAATTGATCGCGGTGATGACCAGGAACCGATCGATGCCGCCCTGGAAACCCGAACCGGGATATGGAGAGTTTGCCGGCGAGCGGCGATTGAGCGATCGACAGGTCGAGCTCATTCAGCAATGGGTCGAGCTCGGGACTCCGGAGGGCGATGCCAACGATCTTCCGCCGCCGCCGCGATGGGCCGGCGGCTGGCAGCTCGGGAACCCGGATCTGGTGGTCTCGATGCCGGAGCCGTACCTGCTCAGAAGTGACGGCCCTGATGTGTTTCGCACCTTCGTCATCCCGATCGAGTTGCCGACGGGTCGATACGTCAGGGGTCTCGAGGTCCATCCTGGCGTGCCCAGGGCGGTCCATCACGCGAACGTCAAGATCGATCGCACACGATCTTCCCGTCGGCTCGACGACGACGATCCTGGGCCAGGCTTCGACGGCGGCGGCGGCCGCAACGCCGTGTTCCCGGACGGCCACTTTCTCGGCTGGACGCCGGGGCAGGCGCCGCACCTGCTTGACGTCACGGCGTGGCGGCTGGAAGCCGGCAGCGATCTCGTCGTCGAGACTCACATGATGCCAACCGGCAAGCCGGAGCGCGTTCAGGTGCGCGTGGGATTGTTCTTCACCGACGAGCCGCCGGTGCGTGTGCCGTACATGATGCGGCTTGGCAGGCAGAGCATCGACATTCCCGCAGGGACACGCGATTACACCGTGACCGACTCGTACCAGCTGCCCGTGGACGTCGACGTGTTGAGCGTTCAGCCGCACGCGCACAACCTGGCGAGGGAGGTGAAAGGATTTGCGAGGCTGCCTGACGGAACGACGACGCCGCTGATTTACATCAGAGACTGGGATTTCAGGTGGCAGGACGTCTACCGGTTCCGCCGTCCGATTCCGCTGCCGCGCGGTACCACGCTGACGATGCAGTACACCTACGACAACTCCGCCGACAACATCCGGAACCCGAACCGGCCGCCGAAGCGCGTCACGTTCGGCCAGACAACCGCATCGGAGATGGGCGATTTGTGGCTGCAGCTCGCGGCGCCGACCAGCAGCGACCGCGCGGCGCTCGACCTGGACTATGCGCCGAAGATGTTGCAGGAAGACATCGCCGGCGACGAGAAGACGCTCGAGGTCAACCCGAACGACGCCGCGCGCCACTCCGATCTCGCATTCTGTTATCTCGCGGCCGGCCGCGCAGCCGATGCGATCGTCCAGTTCGAAACAGCGGTGCGGCTCGAGCCGGGCTCGGCGCACGCGCACTACGATCTCGGCACGACGCTGTTGAACCAGAAGCGCCTCGATGAGGCGGCGGAACATTTCGATCGCGCGCTGCGGCTGAAGCCGGGTTTTTCAGAGGCGTACAACAACCGTGGCGCCGTCCAGGCGCTTCAGGGAAAAACCGACGAGGCGATCGCGTCCTACACCGAGGCGCTCCGGTTGAATCGAGCGAACGTGGAAGCGCGAGACAATCTGGGTTCAGCTCTGGCCACTCGCGCCAGCATGCTGGCGCGACGGGATCGGATAGACGAAGCGATCGGGCACTATCGCCGCGCCCTCCAGCTCAACGCCGACCTGCCGGCGGCGCTGGTCGATCTGGCCTGGATCCTGGCCACCTCGGATCGTCGCGGCGTGCGCGCGCCGGAAGAAGCCGTGCGGCTCGCCGAGCACGCTGCGCAGGTGACGAAACAGCAGGACGCGCTCGTTCTGGATACGCTTGCGGTCGCGTACTTCTCGGCGGGTCGGCTCGATCGGGCCATCAGCACCGCGCAGGCAGCGCTGGAGCTGGCGTCCACGAGCGGTCGGGACCAGTTGGCGGCCGACATCCGCCGCCGGCTGGAATCTTTCAAAAGGGAGCGGCAGTAAGGGATGCGAACGGACCGAGCGGAATCACGCGGTCATGTGGTCCTCGACTGTTCCAGAACCTCACCTTCGCACTTCCTCCCACCGCCGCTCGAGAGACGGCACGATTTCGGCCAAAGCAGTGCAGACAGCAAGCAGCACCAGAGTAAGAATGTGTCGGGATCTCACAGGGGCTCCTCGCAAAGCGAAACCAGGCGCACGCACCCGGTACTCCTGTGTCGCGTCCACGTCAGCCGGGAGTTCCCAGAATCGCCGTTCACCGTGCGCGCCTGACCCGCAGTCCTGCGACGGCTGCTGCCCTCGCCGGATCGATTCGCGCGCGGCCGCTCGCGGCGCTGTCAACTGGTTGGTTACCGGTCCGAGGATTTCGTCCCCGTTTGCGCCAGGGCCGCATAGACCATCCTGGCCGAGTCGGCGCGGAAGTTCAGACCGCCCGGCCGGTTCCCGCCCTGGACCTGGATCATGCCGACGAAGGCGAGATCGTTGACGGGATCGATCCAGAACCATGTGCCGGCCGCGCCACCCCAGTAGAACGTCCCGTTGCCGAATGGAAGGTCTGCCGTTTTCGGATTGACATACACCGCGAAATCGAGACCGAAGCGCACCGTTTCGGCTCCCGGCTGCGGCCTCGTGCCGTCGACGCCCACGTGGAGCGGGCCGATGTGGTTCTCGGTCATGAGCTTGACGGTTTCGGGCTTGAGAAGGCGCCTGCCGCCGATCTCGCCCTTGCTGAGCATCATCTGGCAGAAGCGCGCGTAGTCGTGCGTCGAGGCGACGAGGCCGCCACCACCGGACTCGAGCCGCGTAGGATCCTCGAAGCCGCCGCGGTCGGTCCGCGCCACGTTCATCACGAGTTTGTTCTGCTGGCGGTCCCAGTGATACACCTCGGTGAACCGGCCCTTGCGGTCGGGCGGCACGTAAAAGGCGGTGTCGGTCATGCCGATCGGACCGGTCACGTGCTCTTTGAGATACTCGCCGAATTTCTGGCCGGAGAGTTTCTGCACGAGGTATCCCTGAATGTCGACGGCGACCGAGTACGACCACTTCGTTCCCGGCTCGTAGAGCAGTGGAATCCCGGCGACCTTCTTCATCATCTCGTCGAGATCCCGCGATGCCAGCACACGCTCGTCGCGGAACGCCTTGTTGACCGGATCATCTCCAGACAGGCCGTAGCCAAAGCCTGCCGTATGACTCATGAGTTGCCGCATCGTCGCCGGCTTCCTGGGCGAGGTCAGTACGGGCTTTCCGTCGGCGTCGGTCACGACCTTGCCGTCCTTGTCCCACGTGAGCTCTTTCAGGTTCGCGAGCTCGGGTGCGTACTTGGCGATCGGGTCGTCGAGCTTCCACTTGCCTTGTTCGAAGAGCTGCATCATCGCGGCGCCGGTGATCGGCTTCGACATCGAATAAATCCGGAACAGCGAATCGATCGCCATCGGTTTGTCGGGCGTCTGCTGGCCGAAGCTCTTGAAGTCGGCGACCTGGCCGTGGCGAATCAGGATGATCGTCATGCCGGCGGTGTCGCCGTCGGCGACCGATTGCTTCATGCGCGCGTCCAGCGCCTCGAGGCCGGCCCTGGTGAAACCAAGCGTGGTCGGGTCGGCGACGGCGGTCCGAGGCCAGGCCGGGTCGTCGGCGGTGGCCGCCGCCCTGGCACGTGCGGCGACGGCCGGTGCCGCGGATGGCGCAGGCGGCTGCGCCTGCACGCTGACGGCGAGGGCGGCGAGGGCGGCGAGCGAAAAGCAGGTGCGGCGCTGGATGGTCTTCACGGCATTCCTCCCAAGTCGTGATGCACGCTTCGGTTTCCGAGCAAGAATAGGGCGGGACGCGGTCGAATGCAAAGGACGCTTCCGTTGAGCGGCTTGGGCTCGAGCACGGTGATCGTGTTCTTGGTTCTGCTCCGGACGCGAATTGACAGCGTTCGACAGCCGGTGTATACGCGTCACGTGACGCGCGAGGCGTGGCGGTGGCTGTCGGGTTGCGCCCTGGCCGGGCTCGGGCTCGCGCCGCTTGCCGCGCACCACGTCATCTCGGCGAAATTCGACAGCGCGAAGACGCTGACGCTGCGCGGCCCGATCACCGCCGTCGACTGGGCGAATCCGCACGCGCACCTGTTCATCAATGTCGCCGACCGCAACGGCCGGATTGCGAACTGGGCGATCGAGCTCGAGAGCACGGTCGATCTCCGCCGGCAGGGCTGGACGGCGACCACCGTGAGCGTCGGCGACGTCGTGACCGTCGAGGGGATCGCCGCGCGCGATGGCAGCAACCAGGCGTGGTCGCTGTCGATGGTCCTCGCGCGCACGGGGCAGCGTGTCTTCTTCGCGCGGCCGGTCGCCCCGCCGGCGGCCACGCACAAACCGACGCCGCGCTGGGCGGACAGCCAGCCGCGGCTCGGCGCTCTCCCCGGCGAAACGGGTCACTGGGCGAGCCCGAGCGCGACGACGCTCGTCGAGCGCGGCGTGACGGTTGAAGCGGACGCCAACGGCCTGCTGACCAACGTCGCGGACGCGGCGCGCGTCGCCCCTTTCCAAACG
>QHWJ01000238.1 GCA_003222535.1 Acidobacteriota bacterium
CGCCGATCGAGTCTCGACCACAAACAAATGATCTTCCAAATGATCTTCACGACCCGCCCTACCTGCCGAACCCTCCCTGCCTTCCCCACTCGACCCACGCAACCCACCTGACTCGCCTGCCCCACCGGACCCATTCTGCCCACCGGGCCCACCTGACTCGTATTCTCGTGAGACCGACACGACGGTTTCCTCGAAGGCGATCTGCAGGTCGTACGTATCGACAACCTTGCGATAGTACTTCAGCGCCTCGGCGCGGGTCGGTTTCTCGTACGGCGACACGAACGGCAGCCCGCCGATCTCGAGCAGCTCGGGCGTCGTGAAGAACACCATCTGCGGCGGGAAGCGGTAGATCGAGTTGACCAGCACACCCTGCTCGAGCACCTGGTAGTCGAGGCCGCGCTGCCTGGCCGCAATAGCGGCCGACAGACCAGACGGCCCAGCCCCCACGATGATGAGATCGCGAACGGACATCGATACATTGTAGAAGAGCTTCGGCGATACCTGTCCGCGCTCCGAATCAGTTTGTCGCGCGCCGATTCAGTGGTCACGGCATTCGGTCTCGGTCCGACGCGACCAGCCCGTTGAGGCGCGTCAGGAAATCATCCGGAATGGGAGGACGGCTGGCATCGACGATGAACGGCGCTTCGTACACGGCCAACTTCCTGATGGCCAGGCCGCGATTCGCCGCCTCGAGCGCCAGGGCCGCCCCGGAGGACATCCCGAACAGACATGCTGATCCACCGGCCTCCTGGATGAGGGCGTCGATGTCCTCGACCTCGCGATCGATCGCGTAAGGGGCCGTGTTGCCGCTGTCCCCTCTCCCCCGACGATCGTAGGTGAACATCGGTGAAATGCCGGGCGAGCAGGGCGGCCAGTGGTCCCATTGGCCCTGACGCCCGATAGCAGAGCGCGCCGTCCACGAGGATGATCGGCCGCCCATCGCCCACTCGATCGAAGGCGATGAGCGTGCCGTCTTTCGAACGCACGGTGCTCACGACGCCACCGTCAGGAGCCCTGCCGCGTGAGACGTCCGGGAACGAGGAGCGCGCCGCCAGCGGCCGTACGCGACGACCGACGCAAGAATCCCCACGACCAGCGGCACCAGTGCCTGCGCCACATCGCCGCCTGCCAGGGTAATCGCCGTCGCGCCGATCATGATGATCACCAGTCCGGCGCCAGAGAGCGGTGTCAGCTCCCGCCGGATATGCAGCAGCTCGGGAAGGATCAGGCCAATCGCGCCGAGGACCTCGCACACGCCGATGAACCGCAGGAACAGGCCCGGCAGCGGGACCGGCCCCTTCATCATCTCGAGCGGCATGACCAGCTTCATTCCGCCAGCGAACAGGAACAGCGCCGCCAGCAACCCCTGAACGCACCACAGCAGTACTTCGGATTTCCGGGTCGTCAGTCTCATCGTCGGTCCCTCCTCTACTTACACGTCGAAAGAGAGGGCGCCGGATCGACACACCCGGATGAGATTGACCTGCCTGTGTTTAGGGCCGTAGCGTGCTTTCCGGCCCAGCGCCATGTCTTGACTCACGCGTCGAGCACCTGGCGGATCTCGATCTCGCTGTCGTCAAACGGGAAGGGATACTTCTTGACCCATTCGATCGCCTCGTCCTTCGACTTCACCTGGATCAGCCAGAAGCCGGCGACCAGCTCCTTCGCCTCGGCGAAAGGGCCGTCGATGACCGTCGGCTTCCCTCCGGAGAACTTCACGCGCGCGCCCCTCGAGCTTGGCTGCAGTCCTTCGCCTGCCAGCATCACGCCGGCCTTCACGGACGCTTCGTTGTGCTTCACCATCGCGGCGAGGCGCGGCGCTCCGGCGACGACGCCGGCCTCGGACTTCTCGTCGGCCTTGAGCACGACGATGAATCGAGTGGCATCCTCGTCTGAACCACGGGACGATTTCGACTGGCTGACCGCGGGGACGCCGCCAGGACAACCTCCCTCTCGAATCTCGACCTCCCCGTCGCCGCCGCGAGCCGGCAAGCGCTTGACCCACTCGATCGCTTCTTCTTTCGACTCCACGTCGATCATCGTAAAAGAGGCCACGGCATCCTTCCCGTTGGCGACGACTTCGATCGCCGGCGGCTTCCCTGTCGATAATCTGACGCGCGTGCGCTTCGGGCTGAGTTTGAACCCGTTGGGCAACCCTTCCGCTGGTGTCTCGGCTCTACGCAGGATCATGAATCGCATCGTGCCAGTGTAACCGAGGCGCGCGGCTGCCTGCCCGCCCTGGTAATGGTGTGCGTCGTGCAGCTGACAACGCCTCGTAGATGTCAGTGAATCCCCGGGTGAAAATCAGCGATCGATACCGGCGTCCTTGTCCTTCACTCTGAACCCCGAGATCAAGAGCAGCGACCCGCGATGGTTGGCCGCATCGACATCCCGATGCTGCAGGTTCACGAATGCTGCTTCGCCGGAAGGTGAATTTCTGCAGACTCTGGGCGGTGCGCAGAATCACGTTGCCGCTGGCATCGACGACATTGGCTCCGCCCAGGTCGACCACCGTCCAGCGCCCCTTCCCGATCTCGGCGCCCTGGCCCCAGTTCGACGAGCCCGACGCGGCCACGCGCAGACCGAAGATCGTCCCCGACGCCAACGGCGAAACGGCCGGAATCGTCACGGGACCGCCGCCTGTAAAGGGCACCGCCGGCACGAACTTGTAGAGGGCGCCGCCCGCATTGCCGAGGCCCGGCGCCAGTTCATTGCCGTAGATCATCGTCCCGTCGTGCTCGATGGCGAAGCTCTCGAACAACAGGCTGCCGACGGCCCGGCGCTTGACGAGATGAAGGGGATCGCTGGTCGTGCCGGCAGTGCGATTGGTGACGGTGATGGGGGTGTTGATGCTCAGCGGATCGACAATCTCGTACAAGCCACCGGTTGCTCCGGCTTCTTCCGCGACGATGATCGTGCCCCACGGTGTACGGCGAACCGGGTCGCAGGAGACAAGACCCGTGACAATCGTGGTGGCATTGCAGCTCGCCGGCTTGCTGAGATCGACGCGCTGCACGGCAGGATTCGAGGTCTCCTCGTCGCAGACGAACAGATGCGTTGGATGCTCGTCGTCCGGCCACATCGCGATCTGATCCGCCGCGTTCTCCACGGCGCTCGAGACCAACGTCGCTTTCAGCCCCTTGCGAGCTCGAGGGCGTCGACGCTTGGTCCATTTAACGGACCGATTGCGCTCTGGTCGAGCGGATGACGGAATCCGAAGAGCTCCATGGCGTGCGCGCGCAACCGATGGGCCACGAACCTTCCAAAATCTGCGCGAGGACTCTCCGCGGCGGGTCGAGCGCCGAGAGCCAGTAAGGCGGCGCCGACAGCGACCACACACATGCCCACGAACGATCCCTTCAAATGATTGTTCCCTCCGGGTGCATATGCGCGTCCGATCGGCGGCCGCGATGTTCCTGCTGCCGGTCCTGCCCATCCCGCCCTTCGTCTTTCGAAACCGGCCTGACGTCCGATTGTGGCGAACCGCCCCCGGCAATGAGTCGTATCCTTGGGGTCAGGAGGTTTCATGAGAAAGATCGGACGCGAAGCCGGACTGCTGCTCGTGCTGGCCGCTGTGCTCTTCGGGCCGACGCTCGTCGCGGGTCAAGGCCGTGGGGCGCAGCCTCCGGGCGGCGGATTCCCTGATCTCGTCGGCGCGCTGAAAGCCACGCCCGGCTGCGTTGGTGTCGAGACGGCGCGCACGTCGAGCGGCAAACAGGTGATCTTCGCCTGGTTCGAGAACAAGAAGGCCGTGCTCAACTGGTACTACAGCGATACCCACATGAGCGTGAAGAACCAGTTCGCGCCGGGGTCGACCCACAAACCACTGGCCGATGTGCCCGACGACGGCGAACCCGTTCTCGCGATCGCCTCGCTGACGCTGACCGGCGCGCCGACGGGTGACGTGGCGTCGCTGCCGATCTCACAGATTGCCATCGAGCTGTACCGGCCGCTGCCGGGTGGGCTGGCGGCCGGGGGCCGCTTCGCCCCGGCGGCGTTGAAGGTGCCGGGAATGCAGAACGTGCCGTTGACCTCCCCGCCGAAGGAGAACAAGTAGGCTGCGCTCACCGATCCAGCTGCAGCGCGTAGGCAAGCGCGCGATTAAGCTGCTGCTGTTTATCGATCGAGAGCGAGCTCACGAACCGGGTGAGCTTGCTCTTGACCTGCTCAAGCCGATCGAGCCCGAGCGCCTGGAGCGTGCCCTCGACAAGATCGAGCGCTTCGCCGGGCTGGCGCGCACGGACGTCCGCGCGCTTGCGAAGCAGCTCGCCGCGGAGCTGGCGCCGGACAGGCGGCTCGAGCGGATCGCCTCACGAGTGGGGGAGCGCACGACGGTCCTCGACGTCGCGCGGATCAGCCACTATTCGTCAAAGGACAAGCTGACGTTCGCGGTCGTGAACGGCCACGAACATGTGATCGACTTCACGCTGGCCGAGCTCGAAGCCCGGCTCGATCCGCGCCGCTTCACGCGCATCCATCGCGGCACGATCGTCAACAACACGTTCGTGCAGGAGCTGTATCCCGGGGTGGATGGCGTTCTCGTGCGCCTCAAGGACGAGAAAAAGACCGAGCTGAGCGTCGCGCGCGATCGCGTGCGGGAGCTGAAGGAGCGGCTGGGGATCTGACGCTCGTCATGGCTGATGGCTGAGGGCTGAGGGCTGAGGGGCTAACAAGTGGTGAGATTCGCTCATCGTGAGCTTGTCGAAGGATGAGCCGCCTGTTGGTGCCACTCGCTCATACTGAGCCTGTCGAAGGATGAGCCGCCCGTCGGAGACTCGCTCATCCTGAGCCTGTCGAAGGATGAGCCGCCCGTCGGAGACTCGCTCATCCTGAGCCTGTCGAAGGATGAGCCCCCTTCGCCTTCGCGAGACGCTGAAGCTCCCGCCAATCTTCTCGCGCCAGCGCTTCTTTCTTCGCCCGCGACCATCCTTTGATTTGCCGCTTACGGTGGAACGCGTCGTCGCGAGAGTCGAAACTCTCCGCGTATGTGAGCGTGACTGGTCGACGCCTGGCCGTGTAGCCGGCAAACGATCCGTCCTGATGCGCAGCCAGCCGCTTTTCGAGATCGTCGGTGTGGCCGACGTAATACGAGCCGTCAGCGCAGGTGAGCAAGTAGGTCCAGAATGCATTGCTGCGACGCTCATCCTTCGACAAGCTCAGGATGAGCGGTACTCTGTTTTTCCGCCCTCCGCCTGAGCGACCCTTCCGCCCTCCGCCTGACCCATTCTTCGCCCTCCGCCCTGACCGATTCTGATCATGACAATCAGTCGGATGAGCTGAAACCATTTTCATCCCCATCCACGACTTCTGCCGATCCTGCCCGTAGTGCTCGTCCTGCCTGCCTGCTTCCTGCCGCCGCCGTTTTCGGGCGCGACTGTATGGGACAAGCCCCAGTCTGGTGACCGTTGAGGTCGTCTCCTGCCCGCTCAGGTGCCTCCGCGGCCCGTTCGCTGAAAATGTAATCGCCACAAGCCCTTTCTCGTCTACCATCTACAGGATTTTCGAGGCCGCATCTGGCCTCGTGAGGAGACGCCTCATGCATGCGCCTATCAAGTACTTCGAAAAGGGGCTCTCGATTGCCGCGAACGGCGCCTGGACGGTGTTCAACGGTCTGAACAAGATCCATCAACGACCGTCGTTCACGCCGAAGTGGTCGGACAAGCCGCTGCTGAAGTCCTACGAGAAGACGAAGCCACCGCTGGGCTGGCCGCGCGAGACCGACTCGCTCTGCCCGAGGTGCACGCGCGAAGCGCGGCAGGCGATTCTCGACGGCAAGAAAGACGTGAGCGTGCTCCTCAACGAACGAGTTGGCGAGATCAAGGCGACCATTCTCGAGCGCGACGGCAAGATCCTGATGGTGAAGGACTGTCCCATCCACGGCCACTTCGAGGACGTGATGGCGATCGACACGGCGTTCTTCAAGCACCTCGAAGATGTGTTTCCCGGCCGCGACATCCGCGCGCACAACGACGAGAAGCTCCACAACCACGGCAGCAGCACGATCAGGCACGGCCGCGGCTCCGTGCTGACCGTCGACCTGACCAACCGCTGCAACATGATGTGCGATCCGTGCTTCATGGACGCGAACCAGGTCGGGTTCGTCCACGAGCTCACGTGGGACGACATCAGGATGGTGCTCGACAACGCGATCAGCATCAAGCCGAAGCGCCAGATGTCGGTCCAGTTCTCGGGCGGCGAGCCGACCATTTCACCGTACTTCCTCGATGCGGTGAGCTACGCGCGCAAGGTCGGCTACAACAGCGTCCAGGCGGCGACCAACGGCATCGAGTTCGCCAAGGATCCTGAATTCGCCAGAGCGGCGGCCAACGCGGGCCTGCGCTACGCCTACCTGCAGTTCGACGGCATCGGCAACGCGGCCAATGCGCATCGCCGCGTCGGCAACCTCTTCGACGTGAAGCTGCGCGCGATCGAGAACCTGCACAGTGCGGGCGTCGACATCGTGCCGGTCGTCACGATCGTCAACGGCGTCAACAACGAGCAGGTCGGCCGCATCATCGAGTTCGCGCTCGACAACCCGAAGAAGATCAACTTCCTCTCGTTTCAACCGGTGTCCTTCACGGGCCGCGACGAGGAGATCACCGACGAGCGGCGTCACGCGCAGCGCTATACCCTGTCGCATCTGGCGCACGACGTGAAGAACCAGACCGGGCTCGGCGAGCCGACGCGCGACTGGTTCCCGATTTCCTTCATGGGCACGTTCACCGACTGGGCGGACGTCGTCCACGGAGCGGACGCGCAGTGGGGCCAGCTCACCTGCGGCTGCCACCCGAACTGCGGCGTCGGCATGGGCGTCATGATCGACAAGGAAACGAAGGAGGCCGTCGCGGTGACGGCGTTCCTCAAGGCCGAGCAGCTCGCCCGGGACATCGCACGGGTCAACGACGCCGGACGCGGCAAGTTCCTGTCGGTCGCCGGTCTGGCGCTCGCCGTCATCCGGAACTACGACCCGTTCAACGCGCCGACGCATTTCAAACTGACCGACCTCCTGAAGAAATTCGACAAGACCTTCGGCGCGACGAAGAAGGCCCAGTCGGGCGGCTACGGCAAAGTCGAGGGCGACCGCACGGCCCAGGACATCGAGAAGCGGCGTGCGGATCGCTGGAACTTCCTGTTCATTGCCGGCATGTGGTTCCAGGATCTGTTCAACTATGACTTCCGCCGCACCGAGATGTGCATCATCCCGTATGCCACGCAGCAGGGTGAGATCTCCTTCTGCGCCTACAACACCGGCATCGGCTGGCGCAACATCATCGAGAAGATGCACATGACGGCGACGCTCACCAAATGGTACGAGGAGCACGGCCGGCACGAGATCTTCGCGGGCGGCAAGGCGGTGGCGCTCGATTCGACGGCGCACTCACTGAAGCTGAACGAAGAAGCGGTCCGCGCCGGAGCGCAGACCGACCTCGATACGCTCGGCATCGCGAAGAACGCGCGCGAAGAGAAGCTGGCGGCGCGCAAGCACAAAACGGCCGAGGAGCTCGCGAAGGAAGCCGCACAGAACGCCGAGATGGCCAGGCTCTACCGGCAGCACGTCCTCAAGGAGCAGCCGACGCTGTCGATCCAGGGCCTCGGCGGCAGGAAGAAGGCGATGGAGCCGTCGCCGGTGCTGCACAAGCCGGTGGTGTAAAGACTGGGGGCTGGGGACTGGGGACTGGGAACTGCCGATCGTGTAATTCTGAATTCAGAATTCTGAATTCAGAATTCGCAAGGGCGCGGTTGAGGAATCAGCCGCGCCCCTGTTTCTTGTCCGCGTAGTAGCGCGCCACGCACTGGTCCATCACCCAGGAGGCGCGCGCGCCGCTCTCGCCGGTGGATTCACATCGGCCGCAGCCGCCGAGCTCGTCGACGATCGACTGAATGAGCGGTTGGTGCACGTGCGGCGGGTTGCGGATGGGCAGCACATCGGTGCCCCCTGCCCGCGAGACGAGCACGTCGCCGTCAATGAAGATCGGCGTCGTCAACACGCCGGCCGAGCCCGTGAAGACGAGCCGGTCGGCCGTTTCACCGGCGTTGAAATTCCAGACGCCCGTCCCGACGATGTCAGGGCCGATCTGAAAGGCTGCGGCGGTGGCGTCTTCAGCCGCATAGGTGCCGCCGCTGTTCACGGCGAAGCCCGACACCGCCCGGACGCGGCCTGCAAGAAAGTCGACCAGATCGAAGCAATGCGATGCGAGGTCGAGGAACGGGCCGGCGCCCGCGATCTCGGGATTGAACCGCCAGGCCCGGGCAGCGGCGCCCGTGGCCAGACGATCCGTGACGTGGACGTGAACGGCCGTCAGCCGTCCGATGGCACCATCGGCCAGCAGCTCGCGAACCTTCAGGAATCGCGGCAGCGCCCGGCGATAGTACGCCACCCAGAGCGGCAGCGCGCGCGCGTGGAAGGCCGCGACCATCTGCAGGCACTCGGCGTGATTCATCGCCATCGGTTTCTCGACGAGACACGGCTTGCCCGCGGCGGCGACGGCCAGCGCCAGCTCGCGATGGCTCGAGGGCGGCGTCGCCACATAGACGGCGTCCACATGCGGATCGGCGATGAGATCCTCGGCCAGCCCGTGGACCCGCTCCACGCCGTGCCGCCGTGCGAAGTCCTCAGCCCTGGCGCGGTCCCGCCGCATCACGGCGACCAGCGACGAACGATCGGCCTTCTGGAACCCGGGGCCGCTTTTGACCTCCGCGACGTCACCGCACCCGATGATGCCCCATCGGATCAGGTCCATGCCTGTACGGGCTGATTGTAAGGTGTCAGACAACAGGCAAAAGGGTTACATGTTCGCGGTGTCGCGGCCTTGCAGATCCGCGTACGCTCGGCTAAAGAGCCTGTGAAAAAATGCGACGTTTGAACGCAAAGCTCGCAGAGCCCGCTAAGAAATCCTTGGGCATCTCTTCTTTGCGGCCTTTGCGGTCGTTGCGTTGAACGTGATTTCTTCACAGCCTCTAAAGCCTTCGGGCTCCCACGAAAACAGGCGAAAAGCCTTCGCGCTCCGCCCAAACACCTCTACTGGTCGCGCCTCCCCGATGAAGCGAGCACGACGTCCTGAGCGAACCACTTAATGGGCTCTAACAGGCTGCTGAAAAAAGCCAGCCTGAGGGCAGAGGGCAAAGGGCTGATGGCTGAAATGCGCCTGTTTTAGCCATTAGCCCTCAGCGCTTAGCCCTGCAGGATGCGTTTTTCATCATCCTGCTAAACTAAGCGCCCTAACGCGTCGCGACGACCGCGATCACCTCGATCTCGAGCAGGAATTCCGGCCGTGCGAGGTGGACGGCCTGCGCCTTCATGTCACCCGCGCCGACGACCGCGCCGTCCTTGTCCAGCGCAATCTGACCGGAGATGTACACCGTTTTCGCGGGTCCGGTGACCTCGACGCGTGCGTATACCCCGTTGGCTTCGACAGGGCGGGCGGATTGCTGCGCTTCACCTGCGCGCCACGCGCCTGGGCAAACGCGACGATTGGCAGGAGCACGAACATAACGGAAAGCGTGAGACGCATCGCGACCCCTCCTGTTGGCTGGCTGGCTTATTCTGCGTCAGAAAGGCGATCTCGAAACCGCGGCTCCCGGCACGAAACCGGGCTTTTGGGGAGGCGATCTACGGCTTTTTCCGCGGAGGCTTTGGCGCCGGCCCGGGGCGGTATTCCAGCGTCACGTTGCTGACGACCGCGATCGGGCGCCCGGGCTGCGAGTAGGTGGCGGCACCATCGATCCGTTCAACCGCCAGCTTTTCGCCAAGCAGGCTCACCTGCGCTTCGCCTTCAGGAATTGCGACCGTGATCGACTCGGCACCGGTCGGCGCAACCGCCTTGACGCCGCCGCCCGCGCCGCCGCCGACTCGATCGACCAGATCCCTGGCCGTGCGGAACTCGTTCTGCACCACCGCCCGGCTGATCAACGTGTTGTCCATCGTCAACACGCCGATTGTGGCCGTGTAGCGCGCGTAGGCGCGGCGCGCCTTCACCTGCTCTTCCGAGTAGGTGTGCAGGTTGTGCAGATCGAAGGTGAGCGTCGCGGCGCCCTGGTGCGGAGGAATCTGGATGAGCACTCCCGCTGAGGGGTCGCGCTCTGCCATCACTTCGCAGAACGCCAGCCTCGTCTTGACGCCGACGCCCAGCGGCGCCGGACACGTCATGTCGGGAGCGATCGTCCTGGGCGCGGCGGGAGGCGCCGGAGCCGGCCTGCGGACGGGCTTACGGGTCTGCGACCACACGGGAGCCGCGAACGCCAGAACCACGAGCAGGGTAGAAGCGCGACGCATGAGATCAGTATAAGACGGCGCACGCGGCTCGGCTAATGACTGGCGACGGTTGCCTGCTTCAAGTTCGCGTCGAAGAAGTCTTCGACCCGATGCCAGGCGTCCCGCAGCACGTGCTCGCGCGTGAAGTAGTGGAACTCCCCGGGATACGTCATAAACGAGACCAGATCGCCCTTCCCCTTCTTCAGCAGCTCGTCAATGAGGCGGACCGAATGAAGGTAGGGGACGTTCACGTCGGACGTGCCATGCAGCACGAGCAGCGGGCGTGCGAGCCGATCAACGTGCGACAAGGGAGACGCCTGCGCGTACACCTTCGGATTCTGCTCGGGCGTGCCGATGCGGCTGACCGTCCAGCCGCCATGGTACGGATCCTCGTAGTACATCGCGTAGTCGGCGACGCCGGCGACGTCGACCGCGGCGCGATAGAGCGTCGGCTGGTCGGTGACGGCGATCAGCGTGAAGAAGCCGCCGTAGCTCAGACCCCAGATGCCGACGCGATCCATGTCGACGTACGGCAGCGTCTTCAGGTAGTTCGTCACCATCCACGCGTCCTTCGCGTCGTTGCCGCCGACGTCCATGTAGACGCCCTCGCGCCATGCCTTGCCGTACCCGATGCTGCCGCGATAGTCCGGCATGATCACCACGTAGCCCTTCTGGAGCAGGTACTGGTGGAAGCTGTAATACACGGCGTAATTGCGCTGCACGTGCCAGCCGTCGTACCCCTGGTTCACGCCGTCACCGTGAATCCAGACGATCGCCGGGTGCTTCTTCGCGCGATCGAGGTTCTTCGGCACGAACAGCCAGGCCGGCACCTTCTGACCGTCGGGACCGGCATAGCTCACCATCTCGGGCTCGACAAACGCCGCGCGATCCATCGCCGCGGGCATCGAGTCGGACAGGCGGACCGGTTTCGTGGTTGGCGAGCCTGCCGCCTCCGCGCCGGACGCGCTTGGGTGAGCCTCGCCGGGGCTCGCTGGCGTCGAAGACGAGCGAAGGCGGGAAAGGCCCGCCGGACGGACGTCGGCGATCCAAAGATCCGCGGAGTTGTGGGGATCGGTGTGCTGGAAGACGAGCCGCGTGCCGTCGGGCGACCACTGCGGCGCGATGTCGGTGCCGCGGCCGCGGGTGATCGCCTCTATCGTGGCGCGCGCCGGGTCGGATCCGATCGTGGCGACGTAGAGATGACGATCGCCGTAGTGATCCGGCTCGTTCGCGTCGAACGCGATGCGCGTGCTGTCCGGCGACCACTGGGGACGCCACGCTTCGAAGCGGCCTCTGGTAATCTGAATCGGCGACCCCGAAAGGGTCGCCCTACGATCGTTTTGCGGCGCTCCATCGACTGCCCTGCGGTCGTCTCGCGGCGCGCGCGAGTCGGGCGCGGGCATCACGTAGAGATGATCCCAGCCGTCGCGATCGCTGAGGAACGCGATCCACTTACCGTCGGGTGACGGCTGCGATCCGCCGTTCGCGTCGCCGGTGATGCTCCAGAATTTTTCCTCGACGTCCTCGTGCAGCACTCTCGGCTCCCCTCCGCCGATGTCGACGAGCGTCGTCGTCCGCCGCTTGAAGTCGGCCGACGTGCGATCGACGAGGAAACGTCGCGCGTCGAGCCACCGGCGGCCGCCGAAGGCGCCGCCCTCCGCCAGCGGTCTGGGCGGACCGCCGGCGGCGGCGACGACGCTCGTGCCGCCCGGGACGTTTTCGCTGATCGTGTAGATGATTTTCGAGCCGGAGTACTGCGGCGTCTGCTCGTGCCGAATCGTGCGCGCGGCATCGTTGAACACAATCGATTGGCCGTCCGGCGACCAGCTCAGACCGCCAATCAGGTGGTTGTCCGCGCGGACCACGAGCGACTCGCGTCCGTCGGCGAGCGTGCGGACGATGAGGTCGCCTCCGCCGACAGCGGCGCCACCACGCCCGGACGCGGCCGGAGCCGGAGCGCCTGGCGCGGGTGCGGCCTGCGACCGCACGAACGCAACGCGCGTTCCGTCAGGCGACAGCGTGATGCTCGATTCCGCCTGCGGTGTCGACCACACTGCGGCCGGCTCGCCGCCGCCGAGCGCGACCTGCCAGAGATCACCCTGGCGGGGGAAATACACGCGCCGGCTGTCGGCGCTCCAGAACAATCCCGCGCCCTGGCCGTCGGCGAACCGGGTCAGCGCGCGCGCACCAGCGCGTCCCGAAGAAGGCGCGGCGTCCAGGTCAGCGACAAAAATGTTGGCGATGCCGGCGCGCTCCGACAAAAAGGCGACGTGCCGTCCGTCGGGCGACCAGACCGCGCTCGACGGATGGCGGATGTCGATCAACTGCTCGATCGTCAGCCGGCGCGCATCCGGCGGCTGCGGCCGCTGGGCCGCCAGCACGATGAACACCGTGACCGCCAGAGCCACGGCGATGGCGAGGAAGGATTTCATAACGGAGCAGTATACGACGCGACGATGGAGCCTCATCAAAGCGAACGCCTGCAATCCAACTTTTCGAACCGATACGGGCTTGTTGAGAAATTCACGAGAAAAGGCGATCGGCGGGACCCTCGGTTTGGTAAAGTCTGTGGTCGACGTAACGAAGCTTCGCCTCAAGACCGCCGAGTGACGATCCGCCGGCGAGCGAATCTTCGTTACCCCATCTTTCCTAGCGGGAGTTGGCTGAGGGACCGGCCCGAAGACGCCACGGCAAACCCGAAGTCGTTCAGGCTCAGGAGGAAGGCACTATGAAACGGACTGTGAGTTTCTTCGCCGTGCTGATGGCCGTGGCGATCGCCACGCCGGCCAGCGCGCAGATTCAGACCGGCAGCATTCTCGTCAAGGCGACTGACGAGCAAGGGGGGGTCGTGCCCGGCGTGACGATCACGATCAGCAGTCCCGTGCTCGTCGCAGGATCCATGACTGGTGTCACGGACGCCGGCGGCGTCAACCGGTTCCCCTCGCTCGTCCCGGGCACGTACGTCGTCAAAATCGAGCTCGCGGGATTCCAGACCATCATTCGCGAGAACATCCAGGTCCTCGTCGGGCAGACGACGCCCGTCGAGCTGTCGATGAAGCTCGCGAGCGTCGCCGAGACCATCACGGTCACCGGCGCCTCGCCGACCGTCGATACGACGAGCGCGAATGTGGCGGTCAACCTGAGCGAGCAACTGATCCAATCGACCCCGGGCGGTCGCGACATCTGGGCGCTCCTCGAGTACAAGGTGCCCAGCCTGCTGATCACGCGCCCCGACGTGGGCGGCACCAACGGGGGCCTGCAGGGCACCTACAACGCCCGGGGCACCATGAGCACGCAGAACTCGCAGTACCTGAACGGCATCAACGTCGGCGATCCGAGCGCCATCGGTGCGGCCGGGTACTACTACGACTTCGATGCATTCGATGACATTCAGGTCTCGACCGGCGCGCACGACATCACGGTGCCGACCGGCGGTGTGTTCCTGAACATGGTGACCAAGAGCGGCGGCAACCGGTGGGCCGGCCGCACGACGATCGCGTGGGAAGGCGACAAGACGCAGAGCCAGAACATCACGCCTGACCTGGGCAAGTACGGCTTCCTGCCGAACACCAACTCGGTGGACTACGTGTCCGACGTCAACGTCAGCGCCGGCGGCCCACTCGTCGCCAACAAGCTGCGCCTCTTCGGATCGCTGCGCGACTGGCGCGTCCACGTGAACGTGCCCGCGGCATTCTCGGCCAACGT
The DNA here is from genome assembly GCA_003222535.1 of Acidobacteriota bacterium. GTDB lineage: Bacteria > Acidobacteriota > Vicinamibacteria > Vicinamibacterales > CAVVIG01 > QHWJ01. Next base: position 13,958 of record QHWJ01000238.1, read on the forward strand.
GCTCGATCAGACGAACATCGACTCGGGCTTGCTGAACCTCACGTATCAGCTCAACCAGAGCAACAAGCTCACCGGGTTCTACTCGCGGCAGCGCTACAGCAAGCCGAACCGCTTCCTCCAGGCGCCGACCACGACTCTCGTCAAGGACTCGACCAGCGACGAGGAGGACATCTTCAACGTGTACCAGGCGCTGTGGAACACGATCCCGACGAAGAATCTCTTCATCGACGCGCGCCTCGGGTACAACACGATCCTGTTCCCGACCTACCTCAACGGCAACGCCCAGTCGCTCACCGACAACGCGACCGGCAACATCACCGGCAACTACACCGCGAACACCGTCCGCCACCGGCCACGCCTGCAGATCAATGCGACGGGGCAGTACTACGTCGATCAGGCGCTCGGCGGCCGTCACGAGTTCAAGTTCGGCTTCGACCAGACCCACGCCGCCGGCCGGGTCGAAACGACGCGCTTCGACGACGTGACGACGAACTGGAACAGCCAGACCGGACTGGCGCAAAACGTCACGCTCTACGCGACGCCGTTCGCGACGGCCACGACGTTGAACGTGAGCGCGCTGTTCGTTCAGGACAGCTACTCCCTGAAGCGGCTCACCGTGACGGCCGGGGTGCGGTGGGAGTATCTGAACGGATACCTGCCCGATCAGTCGAGCCCCGAGACGCGGTGGACGGCGCTGGGCATTCCGGCGTTCGCGAATGTGCCGCGCTCTTTGTCGCAAACGGACGTCGTGACATGGAAGACGGCCGGCCCGCGTCTCGGTGCCGCGTACGACCTCACCGGCGACGGCAAGACCGCTCTCAAAGCCTCGGCCGCGCGCTACTACTACACCATCTCGACCACCGGATTGCCGCTGGACAACGTGAACCCGAACTTCACGTACCAGGCGCAGTACACGTGGAACGACGCGAATCGCGATCTCATTTTCCAGCCCGGCGAGCAGACCGGTTTGCCCGTCATCACCTCGGGCACGACGACGTCGGTCGATCCGGGGTATCGGCGGCCATATACCGACGAGTACGCGGGCGGCATCGATCGCGACCTCGGCCAGAACCTGAAGCTGAGCGTCGTCGCCACCTACCGACGCGAGAAGTACCCGACGGCGACGTACAACCCGGCGTTCCCGTTCGCGACCACCCTTTCGACGCGCGCCGACACGGGGCCGGACGGCGTCGCGGGTACCGCGGACGACTCGACGCTCCAGTACTACAATCGGCTCTCCGCAACGAACCTGACGGTCGTCACCAACGATCCGACGTCGCTGCAGACCTACAAAGGTGTGGAAATCACCGGCACGAAGCGGTTCTCGAACCGGTGGCAGATGCTGGCCGGGGTCACGCTCGCGAGAAGCGAGATCTCCGGGCTGAGCGTGAACACGACGCCCAACAGCCTGCTGAACGTCACGGGCCGCATCACGAGCCTGAACGCCACCACCACCGGATTAGGTACGGGCCAGACCGGCGATCACCCGTACATCTTCAAACTGACCGGCACCTATGTGCTGCCGTTCCACGACGTCGCCGTGGCCGCGAACTTCCTCAGCCAGAGCGGCATTGCCTACACGCGCCAGGTGACAGGCATCCCGCTGACGGCTGGAGGCACGGCGAGCGTCAACGTCGAGCCGCTCGCCTCGCACCGGCTCGATCATCGCAATCAGCTGGACCTGCGGCTGTCGAAAACCGTCAAGCTCGGAGCGCGCGAGCTCGAAGGCGCCATCGACCTGTACAACGCCTTCAACGACAACAGCGTCTACGACGTGCGAACCGGCAGCGGCACGCTGACGTTCCTGCAGGACGGCAATCCGAACGGCACGAGGAACGTGCTGCCGCAATTCGGGTCGCCGGCTTCGGTGCTGGCGCCAAGGATCGCGCGGTTCTCGGTGGCGTTCAAATTCTAGAAAGGGCGGGTAGGTCGCGTGGGTCGGGTAGGTCAGGTGCGACCAACCCGACCTACGTGACCCACCCGACCTAATCAGTCTTCCCCCACGCAGGCGTACCCCGTCGACTCGCGAATCCCCGGCACCGCACTCCGCAGCTTGATCAGCTCCAGGAATTCCATGCGCGTGCGCGCGTTGTTGCGGAAGGCGCCCTGCATGGCGCTCGTCACCGCGAAGGAGTTCTGCTTCTCGACGCCGCGCATCGACATGCACAGGTGCGTCGCCTCCATGACGACGGCCACGCCGACCGGCGCGATCTTGTCGTGGATCGTGTCGGCGATCTGGTTCGTGAGCCGCTCCTGAACCTGGAGTCGGCGCGCGAAGACGTCGACCAGACGCGGGACCTTGCTGAGACCGATCACTTTGTCGCTCGGGATATACGCGACGTGGCATTTGCCGAAAAACGGGAGCAGGTGGTGCTCGCACAGGCTGTAGAAGTCGATGTCCTTCACGATCACCATCTCGCTATAATCGACCGTGAACAGGGCGTTGTTCACGACCTGGTCGATGTCCGCCCCGTATCCACTCGTGAGAAACTTGTACGCCTTCTCGACGCGTTTCGGCGTGTTGCGCAGGCCCTCGCGGTCGGGATCTTCGCCGAGGTCCGCCAGCAGCTTCCTGATCACATCCTGCATCTTTCTATTCTATATCCCGGCCCCGGCGGCTCAATCGCCGGACGCCCTGTACGCCGGCCGGGCCGACATCGCCAGCGCGCGCCGCGCCGCCGACATGTGGGCCGCCACGCTGGCGGCCGATCCGCGAGATTTCGAAGCCGCGTGGAAGCTCGCGCGAGCAGACTACTGGCTCGGGGGCCACGCACCCGACCGCGAACGGCGCGCGTTTCTCGAGCACGGCATCGAGGCCGGGAAAAAGGCCGTCGCGGTACAGCCGAACCGGCCGGAAGGACACTTCTGGATCGCGGCCAACATGGGCGCGCTCGCCGAATCGTTCGGCCTTCGCCAGGGACTCAAATACCGAAAACCGATCAAGGAGGAGCTCGACACCGTCCTCCGTCTGGACAAGCGGTTCCTCGACGGCTCCGCCGACCGCGCGCTGGGACGCTGGTACTTCAAGGTGCCGCGCGTGTTCGGCGGCAGCGCAAAGCTCGCCGAAGCGCATCTGCGCGCGTCGCTGACGTACGACCCGGCCGGCACGGCGTCACATTTCTTCCTTGCCGAGCTGTTGCTGGATCAAGGCCGAACCGACGAAGCGCGCGCCGAGCTGCAAAAGGTGCTCGACGCACCCCTCAATCCGGCGTGGGAGCCCGAGGGCCGGGACTTCAAGGAAAAGGCACGGAAGATTCTCGCAAGTCTGAAGTCTGAAGTCTGAAGTCAGACTTCAGACTTCAAACTTCAGACTTCATACTTCATACTTGTAAAAGCCTCGTCCGCTTTTTCGACCGAGGCGCCCAGCCAACACCATGCGTTTCAGCAGCGGCGGCGGCGCGTACGCCGGCTCGCGGAACTCCTCGAACATGATGTTCGCGATGTAGTACGTGGTGTCGAGGCCGACGAAGTCGAGCAGCGTGAACGGCCCCATCGGGTAGCCGCAGCCGAGCGTCATCCCCTTGTCGATGTCTTCGAGCGCGCCCAGGCCGTTCTCGTATGCGCGGATCGCATCGAGCAGATACGGCACCAGCAGCCGGTTGACGATGAAGCCCGGGCGATCGGGCGCCGTGATCGGCTCCTTCCCAAGCGACTCCGCAAAGGCGAACACGGTCTGATACGTCTCGTCGCTCGTCGTCAGGGCCCGGATCACCTCGACCAGTTTCATGAGCGGGACCGGGTTGAAGAAATGCAGGCCGCCGAACCTGTCCGGCCGGGTCGTCGTGGCCGCGAGCTCTGTGATGCAAAGCGACGAGGTGTTGGACACGAAGATGGTGCGGTCGTTGACGATCTTTTCGAGCGCCGTATAGGTCTGCTGCTTCTCCTCGAGGTTTTCGACGATCGCCTCGATGACGAGATCGCAGTCCTTCAGTGCGTCGAAGGTCGTCGACCCGGACATATTGCCGAGCGTGGTGTCGCGCGCGCCGGCCGTCACCTTCCCCTTCGCGACGCCTTCGTCCAGAAACTTCTTGATGCGGCCGAGCCCTTTGTTCAGAAACGTCTCGTCCACTTCGCGAACGATCGTCTTGTAGCCGGCCGCCGCACACACCTGCGCGATCCCCGAACCCATCAGGCCGCAGCCCAACACGCCAACCGTCTTGATCTCCATCGTTGCCCTTACGGTCCGCCTGAGGCGGACACTACGCGGTCGCTGAGAGTCCCCCTTCGTACGTGGCGTCCGGCTTCAGCCGGACGCCACGTCCGCCCGGTCAGGGCCGGATTTTCGCACGTGTGACGCAATATAGTCGCCTGTTTCACGCGTGCCGAGTGAGCCGCCGATCTCTTTCGTCCCGTTCCCGGTGACGACCGCGTCCTGCACGGCCGCTTCGATCGCGGCCGCTTCCTGTTTGAGCCCGAGAGACTCCAGCATGAGCGCGGCCGAGAGGATCGCGCCGATCGGATTGGCGACATTCTTCCCGGCAAGCGGCGGGGCCGACCCATGCACCGGCTCGAACATCGATGTGCGGCCGGGATGGAGGTTGCCGGACGCCGCCAGGCCGAGGCCGCCCTGCAGCGCGGCCCCCAGGTCGGTAATGATGTCGCCGAAGAGGTTGTTGGTGACGATCACGTCGAATTGGGCCGGGTTCTGCACCATCAGCAGCACGAGGGCATCGATGTAGAGATGACGGGCCTCGACGCCGGGGTACTGCGGCGCCACTTCCTTGAGGACACGCTGCCACAAGGCATGACCCTGGGTCATCGCGTTGCTCTTGTCCGCCATGCACACGCGGCGCCGGCCGGTCGCCTTCGCGAACTCGAAGGCGTGCTTCACGATCCGGTGCACGCCCTTGTACGTATTCAGCTCTTCCTGAATCGACACTTCATCGTTGGTCCCGGCCTTGAAGCGTCCGCCGATCCCGACATACAGGCCCTCGGTATTCTCGCGGAACACGACGAAGTTCACGTCCGCCACCGACCGATCCTTCAGCGGACAGAGCCGCGCGTCGAGCAGCTTGACCGGCCGGTAGTTGACGTAGAGATCGAGCTCGAACCGAATGCCGAGCAGGATGTCGCGCGCGTGCCGGTTGTCGGGCACGCGTGGATCACCGAGCGCGCCGATGAAGATCGCGTCGAAGTCGTCGCGCAGCATCGCGTAGCCGTTGGGCGGCATCGTGATGCCGGTCCGCAGGAAATGATCGGCGCTCCAGGGCAGCTTCTCGATATCGAACCGGTGCCCGAAGACGTCCCCGACCGCGCGCACGGCTTCGACCGCTTCCGCCGTCGTCTCGATGCCGATGCCGTCGCCGGGGATGACAGCTATACGCATCTGGTAATCGGGTAATCGGGTAATCGGGTAATTGATTGGTTAATTGATCGGGTCATTGATCGGGAATCGGCTGGCCGGCACATCGTGCCCACCTGTCTCACCGCCCTCACAAGTCCGCCGTATCGATCTGGGCGCGCTGCAGCCGCCCGCTGAAGTCCACGTACACCGACTTCCATTCCGAGAACACGTCGAGCGCGGCAGTTCCGGCTTCGCGGTGGCCGTTGCCCGTCGCCTTGGTCCCGCCGAATGGAAGATGGACTTCTGCGCCGATGGTCGGCGCGTTGACGTAGAAGATGCCGGTGTCCATGTCTCGCATCGCGGAGAACGCACGGTTCATGTCACGAGTGTAAATCGAAGCGGACAAGCCGTATTGCACACCGTTGCCGATCGCGACCGCTTCCTCGAACGAACGGCACGGGATGACCGAGACCACGGGGCCGAAGATCTCCTCCTGCGCAATCCTCATCGACGGCGCCACGTCCGCGAAGATCGTCGGCTCGTGGAAGAACCCTCTGGCGTACGGCCCCGTGGTCAACGCGTGGCCGCCGCACGCCAGCTTCGCTCCCTCCTTCAGGCCGATGTCCACGTACTTGATCACCGTCTGGAGCTGTCCTTCGCTGACCGACGGCCCCATCTCGGTCTTCGGATCCAGGCCGTCGCCGACGCGAAGCGCCCTGGCGCGCGCGACGAACTCTTCGAGGAACGTCTTGTAAACGCTCTCGTGCACGACGACCCGGCTCGCGGCCGTGCACCGCTGGCCCGTCGTGCCGAATCCGCCCCACAGGCATCCTTCGACCGCCAGGTCCAGGTCCGCATCGTCCATGATCATGACGACGTTCTTGCCGCCCATCTCGAGATGCACCTTCTTGAAGGAAGGCCCGGCCCTTTCGGCAACGGTGCGGCCGACGTCGGTGGATCCGGTGAACGAGACGACCCGAACGGTGTCGCTCACCAGCAGCGCGCTGCCCACCTCGCCGCCTCCGCCGGTGACCAGATTGACGACACCACGGGGAATGCCCGCCTCTTCGAGAATCCTGACGAAGTTCAGCGCGGAGAGCGGTGTCTGCGTAGCCGGCTTGAAGACGACGGTGTTGCCGCAGACGAGCGCCGGGACGATCTTCCACGACGGAATCGCCATCGGAAAATTCCACGGCGTGATGATCGCCGACACACCGACGGGCTGGCGGATCGACATCGCGAACTTGTCGCGGAGCTCGGACGGCACGGTCTGGCCGTACTGGCGCCGCCCTTCGCCGGCCATGAAGAAGGTCATGTCGATCGCTTCCTGAACGTCGCCGCGCGTTTCGTCCAGGACTTTTCCCATCTCGCGCGTCATGTCGCGCGCGAGCGACTCCTTGCGATCCGCGATGAGCTGGGCCGCGCGGAACAACAGCTCGGCGCGCCGGGGCGCAGGCACGAGCCGCCACCGCTCGTACGCGAAGCGCGCCGCGTCGATCGCCTGCGCCGCATCCTCGGCGGTCGATTTCTGAAAGTCACCGACCAAATCGTCCGTATTGGCGGGATTGCGATTCTCGAAAGTGTCGCCTGAGGCGGATGGTACCCAGGCACCGTCAATAAAGTTGTCAAAGGTCGTCGTCTTGGCGGTTGCTGTCCTCATGGGCATTGAGAGTGCCGTACTGTGGACATCGGCTGCAACATCGTGGCGAAATGCCTCAGACACAGTGGCTTACGGATTCGGCTTGGATCCAAACTCTCGGGGTCAGCCGGAACGGGAACCTCAGGTGGGAGGGAGAATTGGGCGCAATATGCTTGAGTTTCCAGCGAGCGACGGTGGCATGAATCCTGAAGTACCGCCTGGTGTCCGAGGAGATGGACCAGCGATGATGACCAACGTTGCAGCCACCACCGATTGCCTCCTGAACACCCCTCCCGCGGCGAACGCGCTGAAAGTGGTGATCGTCAACGGCAACCCGGAGATGCTCGAGCTGCTCGACACGATGCTCGCCGCCGGTCACTACGACGTCGTCTTCGTCGAGTCGAGCGAGCACGCGTATTCGCAGATCAAGCGGGTGCAGCCGAACCTCGTCATCCTGTGTGTCCGGATCGACGACGCCGAAGGATTTCAGGTGCTGTCGATGCTGAAGCTGGATGATGAGACCAGGGGGATTCCGGTGCTGACGTATACGACCGAATACGAGGGCCGGGAAACGGAAGAAGAGCTCCTCGAGCGCTCCGAGACCGAGTTGTTCTCGGCCAAGGCCGCGGTCTGGATGAACTGAATGGTGTTATAGTCGCGCCGGATCATGGACGACTTAGAGGCCGTCGTTGGGCCCCGCGGAAACAACACGCGGGATGCAGAGCGTATTGAGATACTCGGCGAGCTCCACGGCGAAGTGATGGTCTTCCAGTCGATGGCGATCAAGGAAATCAGCCGCGCCGGCGCGCAGATTGAAACCGGGTTTCCTCTCCAGCTCGATTGCCTTCACGATTTTCGGCTGACGCTCGGCGATCGCTCCGTCGTCGTCAAGGGCCGCGTCGTGCACTGCAGCATCACCGAGGTCGAGCAGGAGCTGGTGCTCTACCGATCGGGGCTCGAGTTCATCGAGCCGTCCGACGGCGTGTCCACGGTCATCTCGGAGTTCATCGACGCCATCAAAAACGGCCGGCGCGCGCTGTAGCGATGAACGTCGCCCCCGCAGAGATCTCCAAAGACTTGACGGCTGAAAGGCTCGCCCTTCATCGCTCGCCTGAAGGCTTCGCGCTCCGCTGATGATGTCCTCGGCGTTCCTCGGTCGTGTCCGGCTTCAGCCGGACCGTGGTGCCGTCAGTTCTGCTGCCCCGTTCGGACGGGCGTGTTCGCACGCGGCGGCGTGACGTAAGCCGTCACGAAGCTTTCGTGTCCGCCAGGGTCGACCGCAGCGACGCCGAAAACGTAGTCGTCGATCTGCATGTTGGGCAGAACCAGGTTGGTGACGTTGCCAACCAGCAGCTCATGCTGCCAGTCGGGGCCCCAGGCCTCGCGCCAGAAAATTCTGTACGCCGCCGCCCCCTGTACCGCATTCCATTTCAAGTTCGCATCGTAGCCGGACGGCGCGCGCGAGATCAGCGGCTGATTGCGGTCGCCCAGCACGCTCGGGGGCGGGGGCGCCAGCGCGAGCGTCGCGGCGGCGGCCGCGTTGACGCGCGCGTTCTGAGCGAGATACGGCAGCGAGATGCCTTCGTAGGTATCGCGCACGTCGTGCTGGCGAGTGAAGTTCTCCCGCGACTCCCGGAAGCCGACCGCGGTGAATCCGAGCTGGTTGTACGCCGAGTGGTCTCCACCGCGGCCGAACCGATCGGGACGCGCCATCGGACGCACTCTGTGCGACGGCACGTAGCGTCCGCCCCACCGCTGGACGAACCGGGCCAGCTCCCGCGACGGCGAATCCTCGGGGCCTTCCGAATAGACGCGAATCGTCGCGCCGTCGACGATCCCGTTTCCACCGCGATCGCCACCGACGATGTCGTTGTTGAGAACCGCTTCGATGGGAATCCTTTCGGCGACCGCTTTCTGCGCGTGCAGCCGCGCGCCCAGGAGCCCCTGCTCTTCGCCCACGTGGCACATGAACACGAGCGTCGCGTCGAAGTCGATGCCGCTCTGGCTGAAAATGCGCGCCAGTTCCATGGTCAACGCCGTACCGCTGCCGTCGTCGTTGACGCCGGGCGCGAGGTTGTCGAGCGGCGCGTTGGGATCGGCTGGCGCCGCCGCCGGCGCGTCGGGATCGCGCGGCGCGCCGCCCGCATTGGCGGCGCCCTGTCCGCCCGGACGAGCCACCGTGTCGTAGTGGCCGCTGACGTAGATTCGCCGCAGGCTTCGGCCCGGCAGAATCGCCATGACGTTGCGCATCTCGACGTTGCGCGTTACCCGGCCCTGCGGCGGGACCTGATAGGTGTCGAAGCTGACCTTCAAATGCGGGTTGTAACTCGACATCTCGGTGAGGATCCATTGGCGCGCCGCCCCTATCCCGCGCGTCGTCGAGGTCGTCGACGAAAGCGAGCTGCGGGTCTCGAAGCTCTCGAGCTTCTTCAGAATGGCACCGAGACGCTCCTCCGACACCGTGCCGACGAGCTTGACGATCCGCGGATCGAGATCGCCCGCGACGTCCTGCGCCGCCACGGTCCGGCTGAAGCCGGACACTACCGACACGACAACCGCCGTCAGCAGCGCCGCGCAGAAGCCGGTCGCGCGCGCGCACACCGAACCGTCGCCCGTCGCAGCGTCGCACCTCGCACTGTCGCACCCCGCACCTTCGCACGTCGTTCCAGTCATCCCTTCACCTTCAGGTGTTCGAGGTAGTCTCCCGATTCGATCCGCTGCGCGCGGCCGAGCGGGGCATTGTAGAAGTACGCCCAGGCGGTGGCGACGTGGCCGTCATCGAAGGTGACGGACGTCTCGGTGCGCGTGTAAAGGCTTGAATCCGCGTCGCCCGATCGAAAGCCCTCGATCTCGTCCAATACCGCCAGCACCACGTCGGGATCCAGCATGCGATGCACTTCGCCCCGGACACGGCTGTCGAACGCGGGGACCGCCGCAGGAAAGATCCCGAGATCGAAGAGCGTCGCATGAATCCAGCCGCGGCCTTCCGGCGTCAGCTTGGCGTCGATGCGCGAACGGCCCGGCCGTTCGAAGCCGCTCATGAGCGTGCCGTAGAAAAAAACGAGATCCGTCATGGGCGGAAAATGATGGAACGTGGGCGTCGCTGGCGAGGAGTGTAGGGGGGCGGCCGGAAGGCGTCAAGCGCGCGCCCTCCGGCTGAGACAAACGCTCACGCCAATGCGCTAATGCGCGGGTTTGAAACCCTTGTTGGTGACCGCGCCAATCACGTCGAACACCTCGGCGGGCACCGAGAAGGACAACGCGACCGTCCTGCCAGTGCCACCGAGCTCGAGCGATTGCATCATCAGCTGCAGCTCGGGCCTCGAACCGGCGCTCATCTTCGCGAGCGCCAGGAAGCCGCGTACGACATCACGCAGGTTGGTCGCAGCTTCGTCGTCGCGCGCTTCCGCGCGCACGACGCCGCGGATGCCGCCGTTGATGTGACCGCTTGCCGAAAACCAGGTGATCGCGGGCAGCCGGCTCGAGATCGCCTCGGGAAGACGCGTGTGTGCGGTCAGCGCGTCGAAGCGGCCGACCGCCCAGACGTTGCCGCTGTCCATCTCGCGCACGAGGTTCATCAGAGCGTCGTTGCCGGTCACGCTTTCGAGGCCGGTCCGCGGGTTGTTGCCGGCGCGGTGCAGATCGACTGCGGACCGGATCAGCTTCGTGCTGCCAATCGCGGCCAGTCCCGGCTCGATGAAGGACAGCGACAGGCTGGCGGAATGGCCGTGCGCGGCGATGTCGCCAGCGCCGGCGTCCACCAGATCTTTGGGGTCCGCCACGATGAGACGCTTGCCGTTGTAGTTCTCGACGTGCGCGCCGTGATCCCGCATCAACGCTTCGATCTTCACTTCGTCGAAGCGGCCCCGCGCCAGCACCATTCCCGCGCCCGGAGTGTTCGTGCCATCACGATCCGGATAGAGGCACGCGACGACCCGGTCGACGTCGGTTTCGAGATTGATCCCGGTCTGGTTCTGAAGTTCCTGCTGCCCGTTTTCCTGCATCGGCAGGGCGCGGTGAAGCTTCTGGCGCAGCTCCGAGGTCATGATCTCGTGCACGTTCGCGAACGCGATGGCCGCGGCGTCCCGCGGGACGTAAGCAAGCTCTTCGGGACCTCCCTGGCGGCCGAGCGCGCCGGCGGGGAACCCGACGTAGTAGGCGACCAGCCCGGTGCCCAGGCCCACGCCCAGGACCAACACCGAGACAATCACGAAATACCGGGTCCTTGTAGTCATGGACACAGCCTCAAAGTCCTATACGCTCGCAGCTTCCCGACAGTTCCCGCCGTCAGTCAATTATGAGGCCAATTGGTCATTGCTCGAGCACGTATTCACGCTCCTCGACCGCGCGGCCGGCGAGCCACAGGGTCAGGCCGACGATGACCGCCAGGCAGAGCAGGCTTGTCGAGACAGTCGGCACCTCGCGAAACACCTGCATCAGCATGCTGACCGCCGAATCCTGTGGCATCTCGTGCCTGACCAGCGCCTGCAGGTAATAGGCGACCGTCAGACGCTTGAGGTACCCGGGAAACAAGAGCACGGCCGGCTCCCATCCGAAGGCGAAGACGAGCCCCAGGACGAGCGGCCGCCTGAGCGTGGTGCCGACGAGGGCAAAGACCGCGCCGTACGCCGCAAGGCCGATGGCCAGCATCCCCAAATCGGCCACCAGGGACGGAAACGCTCCGGCGATGGCGCCCTGTCCAGTCGGCACGACGAGAAAGAACACGAGCATCACCGACGGCAGTACCAACAGAACCGTGCACACGAGATACGCGAAGTACTTGCCGAGGAGGACGGCGCTCCGCGGAATCGGGCGTGTGAACAAGTAGGTGATGGTTTTGTCATCCACCTCGTCGGCGATGAGCGAGGTGCCGTAGAACACGCCAAGCACGGGAACGATGAACCTGAGGTAGAGCAGCCAGATCATCATGCCGAAGATCGCGGATCCGCCCGCCTGCACGCCGTTGATCTTCAGGCCCGACGCGTAGAGCGTGGCGGCGATCCGAAGGGCGGACGCGAGCAGCACCGGCCCGCCGAGGAGCACGCCGAGAAACACCGAGCGGCGCGACCACAACATCTGACCGAGCGACAGATCGAACACCCGTCCCGCGGATGAGAGCAGGCCGGGCGCCCCTTCGGCGGGTCTGGCTGGCTGCGTCATGACTTCACCAGGTACTGGAAAACGGCTTGCAGGTTGTCGTCGGGCGAGGTCACCTCGTGAATCGCGCCGTGTTCGCCTGACGCCGCGAGATCCGTGAGCCGTGTGTAGAATGCATCCGGACGGCCGGTCTGAACCACCACCGCCCCTTCCTCGAACTTCAGGCTCAACACATCGTCGTGGCCGAGGAACTCGCGCGCGAGCGCTCGCGTCTGGTCCGCCCTGACGTGGACGGTGTGCGGATGCTCGTCGATGAGATCGCGGATCTGATGGACGTTGCCTTCGGCAAGGATACGTCCCTGATTGATCAGGAGGATGTTCGCCGTCATCGATTCGATCTCGTGGAGGATATGGCTGGAGACAATGACGCCTTTGCCGGCGCGGCCCCAGTCCTTGATCATGCGGATCGTCTTGCGTCGCGCAATGGGATCCATGCCGGCGAGCGGTTCGTCGAGAATCAGCAGGTCGGGATCGTGAGCGAGGGCCTGGGCCATCTTGACGCGCTGGCGCATGCCCTTGCTGTAGGCACCGATTTTCTTGTGCGCGGCGTCGGTCAGCTCCACCATCTCGAGCGCGCGGCCCGCCATGGCGCCGGCAAGGGCGTCGGTGGCGCCGTTCAGCCGCACGAGCGCCGTCACCCATTCGAGCCCCGTCATGCGGTCGTAAAACGCGTCCTGTTCGGGACAGAACCCGATGCGCCGATAGAGCGCCGGGTTCCGCCAGATCGGCTCGCCGAGCACGGTGAGGCTGCCCTTGCTCGGTTTGAGCTGGCCGGTGACGAGCTTCATCAGCGTCGATTTGCCGGCGCCGTTGGGACCGAGCAACCCGGTGATGCCGGCGGGCACGGTCACCGACACGTCGTTCAGGCCGATGACCTGCCCGTACCACTTCGACAGGTGTTCCGCGGTGACAAGGTCACCCGCCGTCACGCAACCACCTCGACTCCGCGCACGCGGCGCTCGAGGATCACCCCTGAGATCACGATCAGGCCCGCGATCATCATCAGGGAGACCGGCCACGGCGTGTCGTACTTCAGCGGCTGGCGGAAGATGACGTCACCGATCTGGGAGAGATTGGCCGAAAAGGAAATCCACGAGAGCGACGTGCTGCGCGTCACGGCGTACAGCACGCCGTAGATCGCCTGCGTGAAGAAGATCACCGCGGCGTACAGAATCCCCACGTACCGGCTGCTCTTCGAGAGCGACGACAGCGCGAGCATCGCGGTGGCGACCATGGTCACCTGGACGAACGAGAAGACGGTGATCGCGGGAAACAGAAAGATGTTGTTCTTGAAGAACGTGAAGTTGCCCGCGAAGCTGATCTGCACGATCAGCAACACGATGGCCGGCAGCCACGTCACGAGCGCGAGGAACGCCATCAGGATCGCGAGCTTGCCGAACACGTACTCCGCACGGGTCAACGGCTTCGACAAATAGATCTGGAGCGCGTTGGCGCGCCGGTCGTTCGCGATCAAGCCGGCGCCGACGTAGACCGTCACGAAGAATACGAAAATCTGCTGCTGATCCAGGAACTGCCGGAACGTCTCCGGCGTGGGCGCCAGAAACGCGGCCTGCGGCAGGTTCGTGGCCGCGTAGATCTGGACGGCGCGCACGAAGAACGGAAACCACGAGACGAGCAGCAGGCCGAGGAACGCCCGCTTCGCGAAGAACGTGCGAATCCCCGCCCGCGTGATCACGATCCACCCGGTGCCTCCACGCGTCTTGTCGCCGCCGTATCGCCGATAGCCTTGATCGTGTATGGGCATTGAGCTCGATCGTTGAGACTTGAGACTTTGCCAGTTGCTATTCTTCCCCGACCGCGTGCGCGAAGACATCTTCGAGCGTGGGCACGCTGGGCCGCAGATGCCGGACCTGGACGCGCTCCGCCGACGCGAGCGCGAACAGCTCGCGGGCACCGCCCTCACCCGGCACGAACACACGCATCACGTCTTCGTCGGTCGCGTGGCAGTCGAGCCCGGCGGCGCGCAGCCGCTGGAGAAACGCCTCGATGCCGCCTGTCGGCGTCTTGACGCGCAGCTCGTAGACGCGTCCGCGCGGCTGCTTGAGCGCCGCAATCGGCCCGGCGGCGGCGATCGCGCCCTTGTCCATCACGACGACCTGGTCGCAGGTGTACTCGACGTCGGGGAGCAGGTGCGACGAGAGAATCAGGTTGACGCCTTTGTTGTGCGCGAGGTCGCGCACGAGCTCGAGCATCTCGTCACGGCCTTTCGGGTCCATGCCGTTGGTCGGCTCGTCGAGGAAGAGCAGATCGGGATCGTGCACCAGGGCCTGCGCGAGCTTGATGCGCTGCTTCATGCCGGTCGAGTAGGTCTCGACGTTGCGGTAGCGGGCCTCACCCAGACCAACGTAGAACAGGACTTCGTGAGCACGCTGCATCGCGTCGACGCCGGGCAGGCCGGCCAGCTCGCCGCAATACGCGACGAAGGAGACGGCATTCATGCCGGGAATATGGGCGTCGCTCTCCGGCATGTAGCCGACGCGGGCGCGGATCTCGAGCGGCGACTCCGCGACGTCGACGCCGAGGACACGCATGCGGCCGCGCTCGGGCACGATGAACCCGAGCAGCGCCTTGATCATCGTGCTCTTGCCGGCACCATTGGGCCCCAGCAGGCCGACCGCTCCGGACGAAAACGACGACGTCACGTCGCGCAGCGCGAGGTGCTTTCCGTAGGCGACGCTCACGTTCTCGAGCGTGACGACGGGATCTCCCTCAGTCATTCGTTTGGATATACGGCCTGGTGGACCGAAAAGGTCCGCCTTTTAGAACTCTGTAGAGAAACCACACACAACGCAGAAACCGCGGAACCCGCAGAGAAAGATACGGAAGGTTTTTCTGCGCGTTCTGCGTGTTCTGCGTTCAACGTCGTGTTTCTTCACAAGCTCTGTTCAGGCCCGTCTAGAGCACTCCCCGCAAGCCGAGCTCGTCGGCGCGCTCGCGCATGAACTCGATCACGTTGCCGATGTGCTCCTCGAGCGCCAGGCCGAGCGATGCGGCGCCGGCGTGCAGATCCTCGCGCTTCACCGCGCGAGCGAACGCCTTGTCCTTCATCCGCCTCACGACCGACTTCGCCTCGAGGTCCATCACGCTCTTGCTCGGCCGCACCAGCGCCGCCGCGGTAATGAAGCCGGCGAGCTCGTCGCAGGCGAACAGCGTCTTCTCGAGCAGGCTGTCGCGCGTCACGCCGGTGATTTCCATGGCGTGCGATCGGATCGCCCGAATCATCCACTCGGGATACCCCTTCTCCCGGAGGATCTCGCTGCCTTTGTCCGGATGATCGCCGAGCGTCGGCCAGCGCTCGTAGTCGAAGTCGTGCAGCAGCGCCGTGACGCCCCAGGCCTCTTCGTCCTCGCCGAACCTCCTGGCGTAGCCACGCACCGCGGCTTCTACGGCGATCGCGTGCTTCAGCAGGCTTTCGCCCTTCGTGTAATCGGTCAGCAGCGCCCAGGCATCGTCTCGATTCATGGTAAGTTTCAGCATCTTAATGCAGGAGCGCTCGATGGCCAATCCGACCGCCGCATCCGCGGCCGCCATGGGACTCGACACCGAGTTCCATCGCGGCCTCGGCCTCTACGACTCGACGATGGTCGTCGTCGGATCGATGATCGGATCGGGGATCTTCATCGTCTCGGCCGACATGGCGAGGAACATCGGCAGCGCCGGCTGGCTGTTCGGCGCGTGGATCCTCACGGGCGTGCTGACGGTGGTGGGCGCCCTCTCGTACGGCGAGCTGGCCGCGATGATGCCGCGCGCGGGTGGACAGTACGTCTATCTGCGGGAAGCGTTCTCGCCGCTGTGGGGATTCCTGTACGGCTGGACGCTGTTTCTCGTCATCCAGACCGGCACGATCGCGGCCGTCTCGGTCGGCTTCGCGCGCTACTTCGGCGTGCTGCTCCCATGGATCGCCGACGAGCGCTACCTGATCGCGCCGATCCACCTCTCGACCGGCTACGCCCTGTCTCTGTCGACGACGCAGCTCGTGGGCATCCTGCTGATCGCGCTCCTGACGTGGACCAACACGCGCGGTCTCCAGTACGGCAGGATCATCCAGAACGTCTTCACCACGGCGAAAACCGGCGCGCTGCTCGGGCTGATTCTCGTCGGCCTGCTGCTTGGCTGGAATCAGACGGCCGTCGCGGACAACTTCGGCAACCTGTGGGACGCGCGGGGGGCCGTGGACCTCGTGCCGGGGCTCAGCGCCGTGACGGCGCTCGGCCTGTTCGTTGCGGTCTGCGTGTCGCAGACCGGTTCGCTCTTCTCCGCCGACGCATGGAACAACATCACGTTCACCGCCGGCGAGGTGAAGGACCCTCGACGGAACGTGCCGCTCTCGCTCGCGCTCGGGACGGCCGTCGTCATCGGCCTGTTCCTGCTCGCGAACGTCGCGTACCTGGTCACCCTGCCGCTCGACCAGATTCAGCACGCGCCGGGCGACCGCGTGGCGACGGCGACGTTGAACGCCATCTTTCCGGGGCTCGGTGCGACGATCATGGCGATCGGCATCATGATCTCCACCTTCGGGTGCAACAACGGGCTGATCCTCGCGGGCGCCCGCGCGTACTACGCGATGGCGCGAGACGGGCTGTTCTTCGGGGCGTCCGGCGAACTGAACGACGCGAAGGTGCCGGCGTGGGGCCTGCTGTTCCAGGGGCTGTGGGCGGCGCTCCTCGTGCTGCTGCGGACCTACGATCCGGCGACGCGCGCGTACGGCAATCTCTACAACAACCTGCTGGATTACGTCATCTCGGCGGCGCTCATCTTCTACATTCTGACGATCGCGGGGATCTTCCGCCTGCGCAGCACGCGGCCGGACGCCGAGCGGCCATATCGCGCGCTCGGCTATCCCGTCGTCCCGGCGCTCTACATCGCCGGGGCCGCCGCCATTCTGCTCGTGCTGTTCATCTACCGCCCGGCCACGACGTGGCCGGGGCTGGTCATCGTGCTGCTCGGCGTACCGGTGTATTTCGCCTGGAAACCGAAGTGACAGAGCAGGTCAAGGCCGGGCGGACTGTACGCACCGCCGACACGCCATTGCTCTCGAGACTCCGAATCGAGCCTGCCGCAGCACTGACGCTCGGGCGCACAACACCACGCGGTCGTAGCGCGAAGGCTTCAGCCGAGCGTCAGTCCACGTACAACGCAGAAACCGCGGAACCCGCAGAGAAAAACGGTTAGGGTTTGCCCAGAGCGGATTCACCCCACCCTACGTTCGGCTGTGGGACGAAGCAAGGGCTTTTCGAATCACGGCGATCGCCGGGTTGGTGACGCGGTAACTCGCCAGATCCGGAACCGGCACCCAGCGAACGTCGGCCGCATCCGACCCGCACGCCGCAGCGGCCCCCTTGTCGGAAACGCGACACCGATAGTCGATGATGATGTAGTGGTATTCGGCGCGACCGTCGGCGTCACGCCGGATGCTGTCCAGGACCTCGACGACCGGTCCGACCTCGATGTCGAGGCACGTCTCCTCGCGCACCTCACGCACCAACGCGGCCTGCAGCGTCTCGCCGATCTCGACTGCGCCGCCCGGCAGGCTCCACTCGCCTTTCAATGGCTCCTGGCCGCGTTTCACCAGCAGTACGCGGTCGCCGTCAAGAATCACCGCGCCGACCGCCACAATCGGCCGCTCCGGATGGCGCCTGCCATCGGCCATCACCATGCCCTCAGCCCTCAGCCCTCAGCCCTCAGCCCTCAGCCCTCAGCCCTCAGCCCTCAGCCCTCAGCCCTTAGCCCTTACTTAGACGCCGATCACTTTGACCACGACGCGCTTCTTGCGTTGCCCATCGAACTCCGCGTAGAACACCTGCTCCCACGGCCCGAGATCGAGCGCGCCGTTCGTGATCGGCAGGACCACCTGGTGACCCATGATGGTGCGCTTCAGGTGAGCATCGGCGTTGTCCTCACCCGTCTGGTGATGCCGATAGTCGAGGCCCGACGGGGCGAGCTTCTCGAGCCAGACCTGGAAGTCGTGGATGAGACCGTCCTCCCAGTCGTTCACGTACACGCCGGAGGTGATGTGCATCGCCGACACGAGCGCGGTGCCTTCCTTCACCCCGCTTTTCTTCACGATCGCCGCGACCTCGTCGGTGATACGTATGAACTCCTGCCGCTGCTTCGTGTTGAACAGGAGGTAATCGGTGTGAACTAACACTTGGTGAATTGGTGAATTGGTGAATTGGTGAATTGGTGACTTGGTAAGTTGGTGAATTGGTAAGTTACAACACCAGGGCCGCGTCCGCGTTGAGATCGAAGGACGCCGTCGACCCGGCGCGGAATTTCCGGAGCCCGGCGGCGGCGATCATCGCCGCGTTGTCGGTCGACAGGGCCAGGCCTGGCAGAAACGTCGGCACGTCACGGCGTGCGCCACGCGCCTGCAACTCGGCCCGCAGCCGGCTGTTCGCCGACACGCCGCCGGCGACGCCGACGCTCAGGGCCTGATACCGTCGCGCCGCCACGAACACCCGATCGATGAGCGCGGTGACCACGACGCGCTGGAAGCTCGCGCAGATGTCGGCGATTTCCTGGTCTGTGAACGAAGCGCGCTTGGCCGCGTCGTGCTGGCGCGCCCGGACGTGGCGCAGCACCGCCGTCTTGAGGCCGCTGAAGCTGAAGTCGAGATCCCCCCTCAGCTCCGGCGCGTTCCGGTCGGCGTGCGTCAGACGCGTCGTCGGCAACACCACCGCCCGATCGTCACCGCTCTTGGCCAATCGATCGATCACGGGCCCGCCGGGATACCCGAGGCCGAGCAGCTTCGCGACCTTGTCGTACGCCTCGCCCGCCGCGTCGTCGCGCGTGCGGCTCAGACGCTGATAGGCTCCCGGCCGTTCGACGAGATACAGGCTCGTGTGGCCGCCGGAGACGACGAGGACGACGGAGGGCAGCGGCAGCTCACCATTCTGCAGAACGAGCGATTCGATGTGGCCGGCAAGATGGTGGACGGCGACCAGCGGAAGGCGGGCGGCGGCGGCGGCGGCCTTGGCGAACGACACGCCGACGAGCAGCGATCCGACGAGCCCCGGCCCCTGCGTGACCGCGACCGCGCCGAGGTCGGGCCACGCCGTTCCGGCCTCGGCGAGCGCGCGCTCGACCACAGCGCAGATGTCGCGGATGTGCTGCCGGGACGCGAGCTCCGGCACGACACCGCCCCACTCGCGATGAATCGCCACCTGCGAGGCGACGACGTTGGAGCGGATCGCCCATGGCTCGGCGGCGTCGCCGGTCTCTTCGACAACGGCGGCCGACGTTTCGTCGCAGGAAGTTTCGATACCGAGAATACGCATGGTGTGCGCTCGGCTGAAGCCTTCGCGCTCCAGAGTGTCGACGTCCGCTCGGCTGAAGCCTTCGCGTCCAAAGTGTCGACGTAGCGCGAAGGCTTTGGCCGATCGTCTTCTCTTCGAATCGCGCTACGAAAACGACGGAGCGCGAAGCGTTCAGGCGAGCGCCCTTTCCTCGAACGCCTGTTTCAGCGACTCCGTGTAAGGCGCGCGAACGATCCCGCGCTCGGTGATGATGCCCGCGATGAACCGGTGCGGCGTCACGTCGAACGCCGGATTCCAGATGAGCGCGCCCGCCGGCGCGATCCGGGACGAACCGACGTGGGTCATTTCGCGCGCCTGTCGTTCCTCGATCGGTATGTGCTCGCCATCCGGCGCATTGAGATCGATGGTCGAGAGCGGCGCGGCCACGTAGAACGGAATCTTGTGCTCGCGCGCGAGCACGGCGACGGTGTACGTGCCGATCTTGTTTGCCGTGTCGCCGTTGGCCGCGATGCGGTCGGCGCCGACAACGACGAGATCGACCCTCCCCTGCTGCATCAGCGCGCCGCTCATGTTGTCGGCGATGATCGTCGTCTCGATGCCGTCACGCAGGAGCTCCCACGCCGTCAGCCGGGCGCCCTGCAGGAACGGCCGCGTCTCGTCGGCGAACACGACGACGCGCTTGCCTTTCTCGACCGCGCCGCGGATCACGCCCAGCGCGGTACCGTAGCCGGCCGTCGCGAGCGCGCCGGCGTTGCAATGCGTGAGAACGCGCGCGTTCGACGGCACCACCTCCGCGCCGAAGGCGCCCATCGCGCGACAACTCGCGACGTCCTCGTCGTGAATCGCCATCGACTCGCTGTCGAGTCGATCCTTGATCTGCCCGACCGATTCCCCCGCCCGGGCCGCGGCGCCGAACGATCGCTTCATCCGATCGATCGCCCAGAACAGGTTCACGGCGGTCGGCCGCGTCGCCGCCATGAGCTCGCACGTCTTGTGGAACTCGGCGGCGAATTTCTGGGTGCCGGTGGCCGCGCTCCTGCGCATGCCCAGGGCGATGCCCATCGCGGCCGCGACGCCGATGGCCGGCGCTCCGCGGATGACCATCGTCCTGATCGCGCGCGCGACTTCGGGCGCCGTCTTGCAGCGGACGTAGATTTCCTCTGCAGGAAGCTTGCGCTGGTCGATCATCACCACCGCGTCGGCCTCTCGCGCGATCGTGGGGAGCATCGGTCGATTGTACAGGGATCGGTTCAGCGTTCAGCGTTCAGAGTTCAACGTTCGTTCTGTTCTAGGTTCTGGGTTCCAGGTTCCAGGTTCCGGGTTCTGGGTTCCTGGCGCGAAGCGCCGAACGAACCCTGCACCTCGAACCTTGAACCTTGAACTTGAACCCTGACCGTGTTCTAGAGGAGCCTCGCGTCGAACGGCAGTGGCAGCAGGTTCTTGAGCTGGTGCGTGCCCTTTTCCTCATTGAGGTTTGCCAGCTGGATTTCGAGGTTGCCGCCGAACTCCCACAGTATCTGGCGGCACGCGCCGCACGGCGGCGTCGGCGCTTCGGTGTCGGCGACGATGGCGATGCGCGTGAAGGCGCGGTGGCCTTCGGAGAGCGCCTTGTACAGGGCGACGCGTTCGGCACACATCGTGAGGCCGTAGGTGGCGTTCTCGATGTTGCAGCCGGTGATGACGGTTCCGTCGACGGCCTCGAGCGCGGCGCCCACCTTGAAGTGCGAGAAGGCGGCGTCCGCGCGCTCGCGCGCGCGCCGCGCGGCGCCGACCAGATCGATGTCGCCGCCGTCTCGCACACGTCGCGGGCCGATCCTCCTCTCCCGGTGGGCGCGCCGATCCCCCTCCGGGCGGCCGACGTCCTTGACCCGGCGATCGAGCCCGGTGCGGCGATCGGCTTCGACGCGCGCCCGCCGCTCGTCGAGCAGCAGGCGGATGGGAGCGTTGCGCCGCACGCCGTTCACCAGGTGCGTCACGCGCGCAATCTGATACAGCTGGGCGGTGATCGCGTGGACTTCCGTGTCGCGGTGGCAGCGCTCGGCGGCGGTCGCGTCGGTCCAGTACCGGACCGCGTAGAAGCGCATCGGGTGCGCCTCGTCGCGAATCATCTCGGCGCGGCCATACTCCTTGCGGACCATGAGCGCCTCGAAGTCGGTCGAGATCGTCAGGAACTCGGCTTCGCGGCCCGGCATGACCTCGACGAGCGACACGGACAGCCGCCGGCCATCAGAGCTGTCCAATGATTCCCTCCAGCAGCGCGGTGAACTGCCCCCGGATCCGGCGCGCCGTTTCCATCACTTCCGCGTGATCGAGCGGCTGCGGCAGCACACCGGCCGCCATGTTCGTGATGCACGAGATGCCGAGCACGTCCATCCTCATGTGGCGCGCCGCGATAGCCTCGGGAACAGTCGACATCCCGACGGCGTCGGCGCCTATCGTCCTGAGATATCGGATCTCGGCGGGTGTTTCATAGCTGGGGCCCAGGACGCCGGCGTAGATGCCGTGCGGGAGCGGCAGGGCGATCGCCGTCCCCTGCCGATCGGCAATTCCACGCAATCGTGAGGAGTAGACCTCGGTCATGTCCGGGAATCTCGCGCCAAACCGCTCATCGTTTTCACCCACGAGCGGGTTGCTCCCCATCAGGTTGATGTGGTCGTCGATCACCATCAGCGCGCCCCGCGAGAAGCCGGTGTTCACGCCCCCGGCGGCGTTGGTCAGGATGAGCGTCCTGACGCCAAGGAGGCCGAGCGCACGAACGGCGAACGTGACTGCCCGGACGTCGCGGCCTTCATACAGGTGGCTCCGGCCGGCGAGCGCCGCGATCGTCCGGCCCCGGGTCTTCCCGACGACCAGCTTGCCCTCGTGACCGACGACGCGCGATGCCGGCCAGTATGGCAGCTCGCCGTACGGCATCGTCACCGGGGCGTCCAGCGAGCTCGCGAAATCGCCCAGGCCTGATCCCAAGACGACGCCGACTTGTGGAACTTCCGGAATTCGTGACCGAATCGCGTCGGCCGCGTCCTTCACCTGATCGTAGTAGCTCATCCCACCGCCTGTTACGGAACCACGAAGATCACGAAGATCACACGAAGTTCACGAAGAAGACCACGTTTTCAACGCAGAGCGCGCAAAGCACGCAGAGATTGTGGCGACCGCCGCCGCGGAGCGGCGCTCAGTCTTTTTCGTGTTCTTCGTGTCCTTCGTGCTTTCGTGGTTGCCTTTGCTTTCTGCGCGCCCTGCGTTCAACGTCGTCGCCCGGGGCTACAGCAGGAAACCCGCGATCGTCGCCGTCATGAAGTTCGCCAGCGTACCGGCGAACATCGCGCGCAGGCCGAGCCGCGCGAGATCGTGACGGCGATTCGGCGCCAGCGCGCCGATGCCGCCAATCTGGATCCCGATCGAGCTGAAGTTGGCGAAGCCGCACAGCGCAAACGTCGCGATCGTGAACGACTTCGAATCGATCGATCCCTTGAGCGGCCCGAGCTGCGAATACGCGACGAACTCGTTCAGCGCCATCCGCGTCCCGAGCAGGTTGCCGATTTTCGGCGCGTCAGACCACGGCACGCCCATGCTCCAGGCGACCGGCGCAAAGACCCAGCCGAATATTCTCTGCAGGCTGATGTCGGCGAACCCCAGAAGGTAGGCTAACCCCAGGATGTAGTTGACCATGGCGATCAGCGCCAGAAACGAGATGAGCATGGCGCCGACGTTCAAGGCGAGCTGCAGCCCTTCGCCCGTGCCGCGGCCGGCCGCGTCGATGACGTTGACGTCGGACAACTCCACTTCGATCTTCACCGAGCCCATCGTCTTCGGCACCTCGGTTTCAGGCACCAGCATCTTGGCCATCATGATCGTGCCGGGCGCCGTCATGATGACGGCCGTGAGCAGATGCTTGGCCTCGATCCCGAACAGGATGTAGGCCGCCATGATGCCGCCCGAAATGTGGGCCATGCCGGACGTCATCACCGTCATCAGCTCGGATTCGGTCATCTCCGGCAGATACGGGCGAATCGTCAGCGGCGCTTCGGTCTGCCCCATGAAGATGCTGGCCGCCACGTTCAGCGACTCGGCGCCGCTGCACTTCATGACCCGCTGCATCACCAGCGCGAACAGGCGCACGACGAGCTGCATCACCCCGTAGTAATAGAGGATCGCGAACAGCGCCGCGATAAAGATGATCGTCGGCAGCACCTGGAAGGCGAAGATGACGCCGTACCGCGCGCCTTCCGGCCCCAGCGCGCCGATCATCGCCCGGCTCCAGACGCTGCCGTCGCCCAGCGGGCCGAATACGAACGCCGCGCCGACGCCCGCAAAGCCGAGGAGCTTGTTGATGGCCTTGCCGAGCGCCTCGAATACGCGCTGGCCAATCGCCGTCTTCAACACGATCAGGGCGAAGACGATCTGCAGGCTCAGGCCCCATGCCACGGTCGTCCAGTTGATCGCCCGCCGGTTCTTCGAGAACGCGACGGCGATCGCCAGAATCACGACCGCGCCGAACATCGGCTGCAGAATGCCGGGCATCAGCGAACCTCTCCCACGATCAGAGGGCCGCGCGCCGGCCGCCCGTCGCCGATGGTGATGGCCTGGTTCGTCAGCCGGATGGCCGCTTCGAGACGGACGCAGTCGCGATAATGCAGCTCGAGCACGGCATCGCCGGCGCGAACGGCGTCTCCCGGCTTCGCGATGACCCTGATGCCCACCGCGGGATCGACGGCGTCTTCGACCCGGTCGCGCCCGGCGCCAAGCGCCACCGACGCCCGGCCGACGAGCTCCGCGTCGATCGACGCCACGTAGCCGTCCCGGCACGCGGAGACGAGGTGGCGGTCGTCCACATGCGGCAACCGATCGTAGTCGTCGACGACCCTCGGATCGCCGCCCTGGATCTCGATGATCCGCCGAAAGCGCTCGAGGCCCGCGCCCGACGCGATGGCGCGCCGGGCCTGCTCGTCGGCTGCGGCGAGGTCGTCGGCGACCCTTCCCAGCACGAGCATCCGGGCCGTCAATTCCACGGAGACATCAATCAGGTCGTTCGGCCCGCGGCCCTTCAACACCTCGAGGCACTCGATCACTTCCATGGCGTTGCCGACGGCGCAGCCGAGCGGCGCGTCCATCGCGGTGATGATCGCTTCGGTCTTGACGCCCGACGCCTTGCCGATCGTGACGAGCGACTCGGCGAGCCGCCGCGAGTCTGCTTCTGTTTTCATGAACGCGCCGCTGCCGGTTTTCACGTCGAGCACGAGCGCGTCGATGCCTTCCGCGATCTTCTTGCTCATGATCGACGCGCTGATGAGCGGGATGCTCTCGACCGTGCCGGTCACGTCGCGCAGCGCGTAGAGCTTCCTGTCGGCGGGGGCAATCTCGGCGGTCGGGCCGATCATCGCGAAACCGGCCCGAGCGAGCGCCGCTTTCATCTCCTCGAGCGACAGGTTCACCCGGAACCCGGGAATCGCTTCGAGCTTGTCGAGGGTGCCGCCGGTATGGCCGAGGCCGCGGCCCGACATCATCGGCACCGGCACGCCGCAGGCGGCGGCGAGCGGCGCGAGAATCAGCGACGTCTTGTCGCCGACGCCGCCGGTGCTGTGCTTGTCGACCTTCACGCCGGGGATGTCACCGAGATCGACCCGCACGCCGGAGTGGACCATCGCGTCGGTGAGCCACGCGGTCTCTTCCGCCGTCATGCCCCGCAGGACAACGGCCATCAACAGCGCGGACGCCTGGTAGTCGGGGAGCGTCCCGGCCGTCACGCCGTCGACGAAATATCGGATCTCTTCAAGGGAAAGCGCCCGCCCGTCCCGCTTGGAAGCGATGATGTCGACGGCGCGCATTCGGCGGGCAGTATATCGGATCGGCGGCTCGCAGCCCGTTGCGGAAGTCCGCGAGGGACCTTCACGTCGGCCCGACTCATGTAGTGAGGACCTGCACGTCCGCCCGACTCATGCAGCGCGGACCCTCACGCCGGCGACACGGCGGACCTGAATGCGCGCTCTACGGCGATTTTTCACAGCCTCTCCAGGCTGAGCGTCCAGCATAATCAGACGCGTGGCCCAGGTATCCCAGCTGTCCGCCGAGCTCACGCGGAGCCTGCTGCAACTGGCCCGCGCTCTGCTGGTGGCCGTACGGAACTGGACGCTGTATCCGCCCGAGCATCCGACGGTCGCCGTTTCGATCAAACGACTGGCCGCCGCGATTCGCGAATCGTCGTTCGGCGCCGCGTTCTCGCTCGGCGTCACGCCGGACACGCTGATGATCGAAGGCACGCTGGCGGACGCCAGCCAGACCGGCATCGCCGAAGCCGCCGCGCTCCTCCACGACCGCGACATCCTGGCGGTCACCTTCGTGGGCGACGTTCCGCAGGAGGCCATTCACGCGCTCCTGCGCGTGCTGACGCTGGACGGTGCGGAACGGCGCCGCCGTGGCGGACCGAAATGCATCTGGGAGACCGCAGGTCACCCGTCTATCTCGCTCGAGCAGATCGACTACGACAAGGTCCTCGCGCGAAACGAAGGCGAGATCGCCGAACCGGCCAAACGCGACGACCTCTGGCGCTCGATCGTGCTGTCGATTGCCGGCGGCCAGAAAACGGTCTTCGACGAGCGCGCCCAGCAGCGTCTGCTCGCCATCGCCGGCAGTTCCGGCGACATCGCCGATCTCGCGACGGCGGTGATGGCGCCGATGTGCGCGCCGGACGGCTCGCCCATGCTCACCTCGCAGGCGGCCATCGTCCTGGCGGCATTCCGCCACCTCTCGAACATCGTCTCGGTGATGTCGCCCGACCGCATGCCCGAGGTCATGAGCAACCTGGCCGCCGCGGCCACGCAGCTCGATCCGCACGTCGTCATGCAGGTGCTGCAGAGCCAGGACGACGACCCCACCGGTGTGGCGGTCGTCAGCGGCATCGCCGGGGCGTTCGACGATGTGAAGGTCGCGCAACTGCTGGCGACCGCGCTCGCGCTCGATGGTCAGGCGTCGGACCGCCTCGCCACGATCTTCAACACGATTGCCCCTGACGAGGATCGCAAGAAGCGTGTCCTGACGCTCACGCGCAGCCTCCTGAGCGAAACCGATTTCGGGCGATCGGGACAGTTCCAGGTGCTCTGGGCCTCGACCGAAGCGCTGCTCGTCTCGTACAACGACAAGCCGTTTCTGTCCGATAAGTACAGGGCCGAGCTCGACGGCGCAGGCGGCCGTGCGGAGCGGATGTCAGTCGTCGATCTGCCGTCGGAGCTGCCCGACTGGCTGGAGAGCCTCGGCCAGGCGAACGTCCGGGTCCTGTCGGTCACGATGCTGATCGATCTCTTCACGCTCGAGCTCGATCCCGACCGCGGCTCTGAAATCGCCGCGGACCTGGAAGCGCTGTCCGAGGACCTGCTGATGTCCGGCTCGTATGAGGAGGCGGTGACGGTGACCCGCGCCCTCCAGGCGCGCGGCACGACGGCCGGCAGCATCGGACATGAGGCGAGCCGGCTGGCGCTCGATCGGCTCGGCGAATCGCTGGCGATGCGCGAAACCGTGGGGCTCATCGGCGACGTGGATGAGGCTGGCTGGGCCGCGATCCAGGCGGTGATCGACGCCGTCGGCGTCGCCAGCGTCGAGGCATTGAAGGCGGCGGTCTCGGTCGAGCACGACGGGATCGCCACCGAGCGCGCCGAGGCGATCATCGTCGGCTTCGGACGGCGTTCGGTGAGTCGCGTCGCGTCGCTGGTCGGGGACTCGCGCTGGTTCGTCCAGCGCCGCGGCGCGCGGCTGCTCGGCCTGATCGGCGCCGCCGAGGCCGTGCCGATGCTGCAGCCGCTGCTGCGCCAGACCGATCCGCGGGTGGCGCGAGCGGCCATTACGGCGCTGGGTGCGATCCCGGATCCGGCGGCGGTGCGGGCCATTCAGACGGTCCTGCGGTCGGCGACCGGCACGCTGCGCCGCGCCGTCATCGACGCGCTGGTCGCCGAACGCGACCCGCGGGTGGTCCCGATGCTCGTGCGCATCATCGAGGAGAGCCAGGCGCTCGGCAAAGATCATGACGTCGTGCTCGAGACGATCGAGGGCCTCGCGACCGTCGGCACCGACGCGGCCGTGCCGGTCCTCGCGACCATGGCGCAGCGGCGCGCGCTGTTCGGCCGGAAGAAGCTGCGCGCGCTGAAGGAGCGCAGCGTCGACGCGCTCGCGCGTGTCGGCGGCGCGAAAGCCAATACGGTCCTCAAGGAGGCGGCGCAGACCGGCGACCGGATGCTCAAGAAGATTGTTGGACAGCGGGGTCGAAGCTAGGAGCGTGTGATGGGACTCCTCGGGTGGGGTCCGCATTCAGTCGGACCCAATCGGCGCTGGTCCGGCTGAAGCCGGACACTACCGAGTCCCACCACAGGCTGCGGGAGCGCGGCGACCCTTGAAAGGGTCGACCTTCATCGGGCGCGGACTGAGGATTCATGGACGAGAAGAAAGCCGAAGAACTGATCCGGCGGCTCGCCGCGGCCCTGCGCGGCACCGAGCTGTACTCGGCAACACACCCGCTGGTCCAGCGCGGCGTCGACTCCCTGACGGCGGCGGCCCATGAGGGTCTTCAGCGCACGCCGACGGTGATCATCGGGTTCCTCGGCGACGAGGTCGTCGTCGACGGCACGCGACTGCCGAAAAGCACGGCGTCGCTGATTGGATTCGCCCGCGATTTGCGCGATCGCGGCATCGAGAAGGTGACGCTCAACCGCGGCCTCTCGCGGGCGGAAGTCGTCGGTCTCATCGCGGCCTTCAGCGACCGCGCGTCGCCCGTGCCGCTTGCGGACAGGCTGATCGCGCGCGGCGTCCGGAACGTCACGCTGGGCCGCATCGTGGTCGACGAGGTGAGCGACGACGAGGCGGGCATCGCGGCGGCCAGACGGGTCTACGGCACCGCGGTCGAGACCGCCGAGATGCTCTGGAACGCGGCCCAGGCCGGCGATCTGCCGGATCCCGGCGCCGCGCGCAAGATCATCGACGGTCTGGCGCGGCTCGTCACGCAGGATCGGACGTCGTTGATGGCGCTGACCGCGCTGAAGAAGTACGACAACTACACGTTCACGCACATGGTGAACGTGTCGGCGCTCGCCATGGCCCAGGCGCGCGCGCTGAACATCGACGGCCCGCTGCTGCGCGAGTTCGGGTTTGCCGCGCTGATGCACGACATCGGCAAGGTGCACACGCCGCTCGAGGTCCTGAACAAGCCGGGCAAGCTGAGCAAGGACGAGTTCGACGTCATGAAGCGCCATGTCGTGGACGGCGCCCACATTCTACGGCGCACGCCCGAGATGCCGGCGCTGGCGCCGATTGTCGCGTTCGAGCATCACCTGAAGCAGGATCTGAGCGGGTACCCGGAGAACATCGGCGACCGGAAGCTGAATCTGTGCACCATGATCGTCTCCATCGCCGACGTGTTCGATGCCCTTCGGAGCAACCGTCCGTACCGGCAGGGTCTCGCCACGGTTCGCATTCGGAGCATCATGAGCGAGCAGGACAATCCGGCGTTCAACCAGGTGCTGCTCAAGCGCTTCGTCAACCTGATGGGCCTGTTTCCGGTCGGCAATCTGGTGCGCCTCAACACGGGCGAGATCGCGGTCGTCACCGCCGAGCACCCGACCGATCCGTTCCGGCCGCAGGTGAAGATCATCATGGACACGGACGGCGGGATGCTCGAGGAGCCGGTGCTCGCCAATACGTGGGAGCGTGACGGGCGGGGCGAACATCCGCATGCGGTGGTCGAGGCCGTCGATCCGGAGTCGACCGACATCGATCCGCTCACTTACCTCTGAGAGTTGGTGAGTTGGTGAGTTGGTGAGTTGGCGAGTTGGTGAGTTGGTGATGGTGAGTGGAGGGTGGGGACTGAGTGGTGATTGAGCGCGGCGAGACATGAGCGACACAGATCAGCAGGTCACCCATTGGCCGGCTCGCCCCGTTCCGGCCGACGTGGCTGCACCGCTCGGCGCCTCTGACACGGCGCGGCTCACCGATTTCGCACGGGCGTGCAAAGCGGCCGCGCGCGCGGTCGTGCTGTATCCGGGCGGCCATCCGGCCATCGCCGCCACGCTCGGCCGCATCGCCCACATCACGTCGGCGGCGGCACAGTCCGGGTCGCTCACGATCACGGTATTGCCCGACGGTCTGCTGCTGGACGATCGGCCGCCGGCCCGCGCCGACGCGGCCATCACCGAGCTCGCGACGCTCCTGCACAGTCACCTCATCGGACAACTGACCGTCCACGCGGGCGGCGACGTCGAGGCGTGGCGGGCTTTCCTCGTCCTCCTCGGGCGATCGGCGGAGGCGGTGCGCGCCGACGGCGGCATCTCGCGCGTGTGGACGACGATGGCAGGCCGCCACGTCGAGCTGCGCGAGATCGATTACGCCGAGGTGCTGCGCGAGCGCTCCGGCGGCGACCGGGCGATATGGAATCGCGTCATCGCCAACTGCTTGCAGGGCAGCGCCTTCGAGCTCGATGAGCCCGGAATCCGTGAGCTGCTGGGCATCGCGGGCGACAGCGACCAGCTCGTCGAGCTCATGACGACGATCGAGGCGAGCGCCGGCGCCGCCGGGGGCGTCGGCACGAAGACCGCCGCCCTCATGCGCATGCTGCGCGGCATCGTCGACGTCGTCTCGAAGAACGACCCGGAGCGGCTCGAGCCGGTGCTGCGGAACATGGCGTCCGCCGTGGGCCACTGCTCGCCCGAGATGCTGCTCGCGCTGCTCGGCCCGCAAGGCGACGAGGAAGGACCGCGGCTGATGCAGGCGGTCATCAGCCGCATGACCGACACGACGATCGCGCGCTTCGTCGCGCGCCATGTGATCGCGGAGAGCACGCCCACCAACCGGCTCGCGCAGGCCTTTCAAACGCTCGTGCGCGACGGCGATCAGCAGCAGCGCCTGCTCGCGCTCGCGCGCGACGATGTCGCGGCGTCTCCCCTTGGAAGCACGGAGGGGTTCGAGTCGGTCTGGAACCACGTCGCGGAGGAGCTGCTCACCTCCTACTCCGACGAGCCGTTCGTGTCGGACGCCTATGGCAACGAGCTGTCGGGTGCGCGGATGCAGGCGGTCGAAGTGGAACACGTGAGCGACGATCCGCCCGAGCGGATCGGCGCGTGGCTCAGAACGATCGCCACCACGGCGCTTCGCGCGCTCGACCTCGCACTGGTGCTCGATCTGCTGCGGATCGAGCAGGAGGAGGATCGCTGGGGCGCGCTGATGAAGCCCGTCGTCGGGCTGCTCGAGGATCTGCTGCTGGTGGGCGACTTCGACGCGACGCTCGCGGTGATCGAGGTGCTGGTGAAGGAAGCCGGCGGCAACGGATCGACGGCTCGCCGTCAACATGCGATCACGGCGATCGATCTGTTGATCGCCGGCACGATGATGCGGCACGTCACCACCCATCTCGCGACGATCGACGAGGCGCAGTTCGAGCGCGTGAAGGCGATGTGCGTCTCGCTCGGCGAAGTGCTCGTGCGCCCGCTCGCCGAAGCGCTGTCGGTCGAAGCGCGGCCGCGCACGCGGGAGCGCCTGACGTCGATTCTCATCGCCTTCGGGTCGGTCGGCCGCCGGACGATCGAGCGGCTGAAGAGCTCTCAGAATCCGGCGGTCCGCCGGACGGCGATCTACCTGATGCGCGAGTTCGGCGGCAGCGATGCGCTGCCGGACCTCACCGAGCTGCTCGACGACAGCGAGCAGCAGGTGCAGCGCGAGGCGGTGCGCGCGATCCTCAACGTCGGCACCGACGCCGCGTACCGCATCCTCGAACAGGCGCTCGGCAGCGGCACGGCGCGCTCGCGCGAGGCGATCATGCAGTCGATCGGCCTGGTCCGGGACGAGCGGGCCGCGCCGCTGTTCGCCTACATCCTCGGGCACATCGATCACCGCGGCGCGCTCGCCCCGGTCTATCTGCGCGCGATTGAATCACTGGGCGCGCTGCGCGATCCGGCCGGCATCGCGCCGCTGCGCGACGCCCTGTACAGGGGCGAGTGGTGGGCGCCGCGGCGCACGGCGGCGCTCAGGGGCGCGGTGGCGCTGGCGCTGGCGCGCATCGACACGCCCGAGTCGGTCGCGGTGCTCGAGGAGGCGGTCACGCGGGGATCGCGCGGGATCCGCACGGCCGCACGCACGCAGCTGACGGCCGGCCGCGCGCGCCGGCTCGCCGGACGCGGAGGAAACGCATGACCGCTCCGCGCTTTCAGCTCGCCGACGAGGTTCTCCGGCGCTTCGCCGCGTCGTTGCGATCGGCGCAGCTCTATTCTCCGGGCCACCCGATCATCGGGCGCAACCTCGAGTCGCTCTCCGGCGCGTTCCAGCTGCTCCACAGCCTGCAGCCCGCGGTCGTCATCGGCCTGGTCGGCGAGGAAGTGATCGTCGACGACATGCCGATGGCCAGGGCGGACACGCTCGGCCCGCTCGTGCGGCGCCTGCAGCAGAGCGGCGTCGACCGGATCACCGTCGACCGGGGCGTCACGGCCGGCGAGATCGCGACCTTCGTCAGCGCGGTCACCACGATCGACGCGCGAAACGGCGACGGCGCCGAGGCCTTCCCGCCGATGGCCCACATCCGGGTCGGCCGCGTCACCGTCGAGCAGCGCGTCGAGAGCAGCCTGACCGACATGGCGACGATCAAGCGGCTCTACAGCGACGCCGTCACGGTCGCCAGCGATGTCTGGGACAGCGCGCAGAGCGAAGGACGGCCCGACGCCACCGTCGCGCGGACGATGATCGACGGGCTCGCCCAGGCGGTCGCGCAGAACCGGACGGCGCTCCTCGCGCTCACCACCCTCAAGAACTACGACAACTACACGTTCACGCACATGGTGAACGTCTCGATTCTCACGATGGGCCAGGCGCGCGGGCTCGGCATGGACGGCGCGCTGTTGCGCGAGTTCGGCCTCGCCGCCCTGATGCACGACATCGGCAAGGTGCGCACGCCGATCGACATCCTGAACAAGGCCGAGAAGCTCACCGATGCCGAGTTCGCGATCATGAAGCGCCACACCGTCGACGGCGCCGAGATCCTGCGGATGACCCCGGAGGTGCCGGCGCTCGCGCCGGTCGTCGCCTTCGAGCATCACCTGCGGATCGACGGCTCCGGCTACCCGGACGGCGTGTCGCGATCGTCGCTCAACATCGGCACCATGCTCTGCAGCATCGCCGACGTGTACGACGCCATGCGATCGCAGCGGAGCTACCAGCAATCGTTTCCAACGGATCGGATCCTCGCGGTGCTCAAGCGCAACGACGGGACGCAGTTCGATCAGCATCTCGTCCGGCGCTTCGTGCAGTTGATCGGCATCTACCCGGCCGGTACGCTCGTGCGCCTGAACACGGGCGAAGTGGCCGTCGTGATGAGCGTCTACGCGCCCGACCCGTACCGCCCGCACGTCCGCGTCCTCCTCGGCCGCGACAGCAGCCGCCTCGACCTGCCGTTCGACCTGAATCTGTGGGAGACGAGCGACGATCCGCAGCGTCCCGCGTCCATCGTCGCGCCGCTCGACTCCACCAACTACCAGTTCGACCCGCTGCTGCTGATGTAAGATCCATCAAGTCTCAAGGCTCAAGGCTCACGTTTCAACGCTCGGGCCTGGACGTTCACGTCTCAACGCTCGAAGGAAGGCCCACGTGCGGAAGATCGCCACCGCGGTCGCCCTCGCGACCCTGCCCGGGCCGGGGCCGCATGCGGCACCGGAGCTTCGGCCGAAGCTCGCCGTGATCATCGTCGTGGATCAGATGCGGGCCGATTACGTCGACCGGTTCAACGGCCAGTGGACACGCGGCCTCAAGCGGATGGTCACGCAGGGCGCCTGGTTCGAGCACGCGGCGTATCCGTACTTGTCGACACTAACCTGTGCCGGCCATGCGACGATTTCCACCGGTTCGTTCCCGCACGTGCACGGGGTGTTTCAGAACACGTGGTGGGACCGCGACGCGCGGAAGCTGATGACGTGCACCGAGGATCCGCGGGCGACGGCCATCGGCTACGGCGCGCCCGTGACGGGCGGAGACAGCGCCTACCGGCTGCAGGTGCCGACGTTCGCCGACCAGATGCGCACGCGTCGCCAGGCCCGCGTCGTCGCGCTGTCGCTCAAGGACCGCAGCGCCGTCATGCTGGCGGGCCACGGCGGCGATGCGGTCGTCTGGCTGAGTAACACGCTCGACGGGTGGGAAAGCTCCTCGGCGTACGCGCAAGCCCGCCTACCGGCCATCGAGGCGTTTCTCGAGGCCAATCCGATGGCGGCCGATTTCGGCAAAACGTGGGATCGCCGCCTGCCGGTGGCCTCGTATTCCGGCCCGGATGAGGGCGCCGGCGAAGCGCCGCCGGAGGGATGGACGCGGAAGTTTCCGCACACCCTGAACGGCGCCAGGGGCAAACCGGACGCCGTGTTCATGGCGCAATGGGTGCGGAGCCCGTTTGCCGACGCCTATCTCGGGCGATTTGCGGCGTCGCTCGTGAGATCGCTGGAGCTCGGCAAACATGAGAGTACCGACGTACTCGCCGTCAGCTTCTCGAGTCCCGACTTCGTGGGGCACGCCTTCGGTCCCCGGAGCCATGAGGTCCAGGACGTCTACGCCCATCTCGACCAGACGCTCGGCACGCTGTTCGACGGGCTCGATGCGCAGGTCGGGAAGGATCAGTGGGTCGTCGGGCTCACCGCCGATCACGGCGTCACGCCGATTCCGGAGCAGCTCGTGGCCGAGAGCACAGATGCTGGCCGCATCAATGGCGCCGCCATCTCCGAAGCGGTCGAGCGGGTGGTGAGGCCGGTGCTCGGCGAGGGACGGCACGTCACGATGCTGAACATCAACGATCTGTACTTCGAACCTGGCGTCTACGCGGGAATTCGCAAGTCGCGCGAGCTGCTGGACGCCGTGATGGCGGCCATCGCCGCGCGTCCCGGCATCTTGCGCGTCTTTCGCGCCGAAGAGGTGCGCGGCGCCGAGAAATCGAAAGACCCGCTGCTGCGCGCCGCCGCGCTCAGCTATTTCCCGGGGCGCAGCGGCGATCTGATCCTCGTGCCGAAGCCCGGATGGATGATCTCCAACGCCGGCACGACGCACGGGTCGTCGAGCGACGACGATCAGCGCGTGCCGCTGCTGTTCATGGGTCCCGGCATCAAGCCGGGAACGTATCAGCAGCCGGTCACGCCGGCCGATCTCGCCCCGACACTCGCGGCCCTGTCAGGGCTGTCTCTCTCCAAAGCCGAAGGTCATGCTCTGCCATGCATCCAGTAAGGCGCGCGCAGCCCGACGCCTTTTCATCCCGCGTGCTCTCGGTCGTCCGGCGCATTCCGCCCGGGCGAGTGGCGACATATGGCGAGGTGGCCGCGCTCGCGGGACGTCCGCGCGCGGCGCGCGCCGTCGGCAACATCATGCGCGGTTGCGGCCGCCCCGACGTGCCCTGTCACCGCGTGATCGCCGCGGGCGGGCGCCTTGGCGGATACGGCGGGAGCGAGACGCTCAAGCGGTCGCTGCTGGCGGCGGAAGGCGTGATCGTCTCCGGCTCGCGCATCCGCGAGCTCGACCGGGTCCGCTGGCCCGCGACCCGCAGGCGAGCGCCGCGAACGTCCTGAACGTTCAGACCTGTTTTTCTCGTATCTGCTAGCGTGACCGCCCCTAAGCAACGCCCGCCAATCCCTTTCCCGTCTAAAGAGGCGACGGTGGGCTCCGCAGAGGACCTTGTCGCCCGGTGTCAGGCGGGCGACGTCGAGGCGTTCGAGACGATCTACCGGCAGCACGCGTCACGGCTCTATACGCTGGCGTGTCGGATGGCCGGGTCGCCCGAAGACGGCGAAGACCTGCTCCAGGAGATCTTCCTCCAGGCGTATCGGAAGCTGGGAAGCTTCAAAGGCGACGCGACGCTGGGCACGTGGCTGTATCGGCTGGCGCTCAACCATTGTCTTGATTACGTGCGCAGCCGGCGGGCGAAAATGAACAAGCTGACGTCGGCCATCGAGGGTGAGATCGCATGCGAACCGGCGGCCCGCCGTGAAACGCCGATCGCGCGCCTGGATCTGGAGCGCGCCGTCGAACGGCTGCCTGAAGGGTGCCGCGAGGCGTTCGTCCTGCACGACGTCGAAGGGTTCGATCACAAAGAGGTCGGCAGGCTGCTCGGCATCGCCGAGGGCACCTCGAAATCGCAGGTGTTCAAGGCGCGCATGAAGCTGCGCGCGTTGCTCGGGAAACCGTAATGCATCCGAATGAGGACGCCATCCACGCTTACGTCGACGGGTCGCTCGGCGCCGCCGAACGGACCGGGATCGATCGGCACGTCGCATCGTGCGCGTCGTGCCGTCAGCTTCTCGAGGATCTGCGCGAGATCCTCCGAGCGGCGAAAGCGCTCGAGCTGCGCGAGCCGCCGGCCCGCGTCTGGTCGCGTCTCGAGCGCGCGATCACACTCGAACGCGACGACGCCGAACCCGTAGCGCGAAGGCTTCAGCCGAGCGGCATGGCGAGCGACACAGGTCCGGCTGAAGCCGGACACGACCGGAGGGCGTCGGGAGCGCGAGGCCCGGCCTCTGGAGCGCGAACGCTTCAGCCGAGCGGCACGGCGAGCGACACAGGTCGGGCTGAAGCCGGACACGACCGGAGGGCGACATGGCTCGCCGCGGCGGCGGCGGTCGTGCTCGCGACGGCCGTCGGCCTCCGCTTCATGCCGTCGGGCGGTGAGAGTGTCCGGAGCGGTGCGCCCGCCACGACCACGGTCGCGGAAGGCGACCGAGCGGAGTCGGTCGAAACGGAGCTGCGGCAGGCCGAAGCGCATTACGAGAAGGCCATCAAGGGGCTCGAACAGATTGCGAGCGC
Source organism: Acidobacteriota bacterium (assembly GCA_003222535.1). Taxonomy (GTDB): domain Bacteria; phylum Acidobacteriota; class Vicinamibacteria; order Vicinamibacterales; family CAVVIG01; genus QHWJ01. Next base: position 50,100 of record QHWJ01000238.1, read on the forward strand.
CGAGCGGAACGCGCTGGACCCGCGAACCGCGGCGACGCTGCAGAGGAATCTCGCGGTGATCGATCAGGCCATCACCGAGAGCCGTGCGGCGGTGCGGTCCGAGCCCGCCAGCGAGCCGGCGCAGCAGAGCCTCCTCGAAAACTTCAAGAGCAAGATCGCGCTGCTGCAGGACACCGTGGCGCTCATCAACGAAATGCGCAAGGGCAACGAGGCTGGAGCGGCGCGCATCGTATCCGGGCTCAAACAAAAGGGCGACTGACATGCGATTCACACTGCCGTTCGTGATGGCCGGGCTCGCGATGGCGGCCGTTTCAGCCGGGGCGCAGGATGCCGGCCAGCGGATCGTGCGGCGCGACGCGGTACGGGCTGGTGCGCGCGCCTACCAGGGCCGCAGCGGGCCGGAACAGACCGAGCGGTTCTCGCGGAAGGTGAAGGTCGGCCGCGATGCCCGGGTCAGCATCGACAACGTCGCCGGCAACATCGTGGTCACCGGCGGGTCGGGCGACGAGGTCTCGATCGAGGCGGTCAAGCGGACGCGCGGGGACCGAGGCGAGCTGGCGAAGGTCCGGATCACGGTCGACGAGCGGGCCGGTCGGGTCGACGTGCGCACGGAGGGCGAGCAGAATCGCGGCTGGCGCGGCAGCCAGGTGTCGGTCGATTACACCGTGACCGTGCCAGCGTCTGCGTCGGTCGATCTGCATTCGGTGTCCGGCTCGATGAGAGTCACCGGGGTGCGTGGATCGCTTCGGGCCGAGACCGTGAGCGGGAATGTGACGACGACCGACACGCCGAAGCTGGAAGTCGCCAAGAGCATCTCGGGCGACGTGTCGCTCACGGGCGCCGCCGCCGAGGGCGATCTGTCGGCCGCCAGCGTGAGTGGAAGCGTGACGGCCAGAGGGCTGAAGGCGCACGGGCTCGACCTCGGCTCGATCAGCGGCGACATCATGCTCAGCGACGTGACGTGCGATCGCCTGGGCATCAAGTCGGTGAGCGGCAGCGTCGAGTACGCGGGCTCCCTCGTGAAAGGCGGCCGCTACGAGATCAACTCGCACTCGGGGAGCGTGCGCCTCACGCTCTCGAACCCGCCCGGTTTCGAGCTCGCCGCGAACAGCTTCAGCGGCACGATTCGATCCGATTTCCCGATGATCATCGGCGGCGACCGCGATCGGGACCGTGGGCGCCGGCGCGGGGGCAACAACCGGTCGATTCGCGCCACATTCGGAGACGGCAGCGCGACGGTCACCGTCCGAACCTTCAGCGGCGAAATCGTCATTGCCAAACGCTAACAGCCCGTGGTGAAAGTCTTCCCAGCCCATCCGGGGCGGCACTCGGCTTGCTCCGACGCCTGTATACTTGAGCGGAAGTTCAGATCAGCGTTTTTGGAGGCACTGATGAAGGAATTTGTTCTTGTCGGAGCTCTGGTGGGGGCGCTGACCACCTGCGTGTCCTTCGCACAAACAGCGGAGAAACCCGCAGCCAGGCCGGCGCGCAAAGCGGTCGCAGGTAATCAGGGCGCCGGTCACACGGCCCCGAAGGCACAGCCGACGACCGACGCGGCGCCTGCCGCGCCGGCGGGGCAACTGCAGCTCGGCTCGGTCCGCATCCCGAAGACGGTCAAGGCCGACGGCAAACCGCTGCCGTCAGGCACGTATCAGGTGCGCCTGACGCCGCAGACGGCAGCGCCCGTGGCCAAAGGCCAGACGGCGACGCTCGAGCGTTGGGTCGAGTTCGTGAAGGGCGGCAAGGTCGCGGGCCGCGAGGTCGTGACGATCATCCCGCAGTCAGAGATCGCCAAGGTGCAGAAAGACGCGCCGCCGCGCGCCAATTCGGCGAAGGTCGAGACGCTGAAGGGCGGCGACTACATGCGGCTGTGGATCAACAAGAGCGGGAACCACTACCTCGTGCACTTCCCCGTATAGAGAGCTTCGCCCCTCGGGGCTGATGGCTGAGGGCACGAACCCTCGGCCTTCTGTGTGCGCCGGGCGTCGTGCTGTCATTGATAGCATGTCTGGAAACACGCAACACGTATCTGCCACCGGCGTCAGCTACGTGAATCCGTTTCTGCCGGTCTAACCCGCGAACATCGTGGTCGCCCCGGCGGCAAGGTGAAGGTGATGTGCCGCCACCGCTGAAGCGGTCTCGACGCGACCCGGCCCGGCCTCACCCGACCGACGCGACCCTGGACTCGGACTAGACCGCCATGACATCGAACTGCTCGTGGTGGAGATGCGCGTCAGCCTTGATGGTGACGTTCTTCCCGGTCGTCTGCTTCAGGTCGTTCACCACGGCGCTCTCTTCTTCCTTCAGCGCACGCGCGATATCAGGGTTCACGCGCAGCAGCAGCCCGTGGCCGTTGAGATCCGGCCCGACTTTCTTCACCTCGTTCAAGATCTCGTAGCAGATCGTCGAGCTCGATTTGATCACGCCGCTGCCGGCGCAGTACGGACACGGCTCGGTGAGGACGCGCTCGAGGCTCTGCTTCACGCGCTTGCGCGTGATGATGACGAGCCCGAAGTCCGAGACCTGCAGCGCCTTCGACGGCGACCGGTCCTTCTTGAGCTCCAGCTCCACGGCCTGGAGGACCTTCAGCCGGTTCTTCCGGTCCTCCATGTCGATGAAGTCGAGCACGATGATGCCGCCCAGATCGCGCAGCCGGATCTGCCGCACGATCTCCTTCACCGCCTCCAGGTTCGTCTTGATGATCGTGTCCTCGAGCCGGCCGGACGATTTCTTCCCGACGTAGCGTCCGGTGTTGACGTCGATCGCCACGAGCGCCTCGGTCTGGTTGATCACGATCGACCCGCCCGATTTCAGCCACACCTTGCTCTTCAGCGCCTTGTCGATCTCGGCCTGGACGCCGTACTCGTCGAAAATCGGGAACGGCTTCGAGTAGAGCTTCACCTTCGGCGCGAGGTTCGGCATGATCCGCTCGACGAGCTCGACGACACGCTGGTATTCCTGCCCGTTGTCGATCCGGATCGCCTGAAAGTCCTCGGTCAGGAGGTCCCGCAGCAGCCGGCTGACGATGCTCTGCTCCTGGAACAGCACGGCCGGAGCGCGCGACGACTCGTTCCGCTGGCGCATCTGGGTCCAGATCTTGTGGAACGCTTCGAGGTCGCCGATGATGTCCTCTTTGGGACGGCCGCTCGCGGCCGTGCGGATGATGACGCCGCCGGTAAAGCCGTGCGCCTCGCGGAACTCGCGGACGATGCCGCGGAGGCGGCTGCGCTCGTCGCGCGATTCAATCTTGCGGGAGACGCCGATGTGGTCCACGGTCGGCATGAACACCAGGAAGCGCCCGGGCATGGTTACGTGCGAGGTGAGGCGCGCGCCCTTGGTGCCGAGCGGCTCCTTGACCACCTGGACGATGATCTCCTGGCCTTCCTTGAGGAGCTCGTCGATCTTGGGCTGGGGGCGCTCGCGGTCGCCCCTCGACTCGGCGCGCGGCGATGGCGAGCCCGTCGAACCCTCGCGATCCCGGCCCTTGACAGCGTCGATCTTCTCGTCGTCGTCGTCGCCGGCCAGCTTGTCGAACTCGTCCAGCGTGTCGATGACGTCGGCCACGTAGAGGAAGCCGTCGCGCTCGAGCCCGACATCGATGAAGGAAGACTGCATGCCGGGCAGCACTTTCGACACGCGGCCCTTGTAGACGTTGCCGACGACGCCGCGATGCCTTTCGCGCTCGACGAACACTTCCGCGACGAGGTCGTCTTCGAGGATGGCCACCATGGTCTCGTGGCCGTTGGAGGAGACGATCATCTCCTTCGTCATTCACGAACTCCCTGGACTCAGTTCGTGAATCTGCGCATGCGTACGTTGAGCACCAGCCCGAAGCTCGCGAGCGTCGCGATCATCGACGACCCTCCGTAGCTCATGAGCGGAAGCGTCAGCCCTTTGACGGGCGCCAGCCCTGCCGACATGGTGATGTTGTAGACCACCTGGAAGGTGAAGCTGGCGAGCACGCCAAGCACGAGGTGCGATCCGAGCCGATCCTTGGCCAGACGGGCCGCCTCGAGCGCGCGCAGAATCACAAACAGATAGAGGCCGAGCGCCACGAGGACGCCGGCAAAACCCTGCTCCTCGGCGAGCACCGAGAAGATGAAATCGTTGTGGGCGACAGGGAGAAAGCGCAGCTGGCCCTGCGTCCCCTGCTTGAACCCCTTGCCGGAGACTCCCCCCGATCCGACCGTGATGCGCGCCTGGATCTGCTGGTAGCCGGCGCCTTTTGCATCCTGCGACGGGTCGAGGAACGTCGAGATACGGGATTTCTGATAGTCCTTGAGCGCAAACTTCCACGCGACCGGTGCCGCGAGAAGCAGGCAGAGGAACAGCATGCCGAGAATGCGCATCCGCATTCCGGCGAGGTACGCGATCGCCAGAAACACCGGCAGCAGCGTCACGGCCGTGCCGAGGTCGGGCTCCTTCGCGATCAATCCGAACGGAATGGCGGTCAGCAGGCCGCCGATGGCGAGGTCGGTCCAGGCCGGGTCGCCGCGGTTCTCGCCGAAGTACTTGGCGAGCACCAGCGCGACGCCGACCTTGGCGAACTCCGACGGTTGCAGGTTGAAGCCTTTCAGCGCAATCCAGCGCCGGGCGCCCATCTGCACCGTGCCGAAGAACATGACGTAGACGAGCAGCGCCAGCAGGGCGAGGTAGATGAGGTGCGACTTGTCGGTGAACGTGCGGTAGTCGAGCGTCAGCATGAACACCATCGCGCCCACGCCAAGGACGATGGCGTAGAGCTGCGTGATGTAGAGGCGCGAGGTGGCGCGTGTCGGGTCGGTGGTCGTGCTGTAGATCATCGCGACGCCCAGCGCGCAGAGCGCGAGCACCGCGACGACCAGCGCCCAGTCGATGTGATAGTACAGGCGCCTTTCGAACATGGCGGGTCAGTTCTGTCCGCCGGTCTCGGCGGCGGCCGGCTTCCTGGCGTACGGATCCTTGTAGTCCAGCCTCAGCTGCTCGTGCGTCGGCGGCGGCGGCAGCGGCCGCCCATCCTGCTTCGCGAAAAACGTGTCGAGAATATGATGCGCGACAGCCGCCGCATTCGGTCCGTGGATGCCGTGCTCGAGGAACACGACGCCGGCGATCTTCGGGTCGTCGCGCGGCGCGAAGAAGACGAACCAGCCGTTGTCGCGCAGATCCTTGTTGCTCCTCGCGGCCGCCACGCGGCCGGTGTTCGAGATCACCTGCGCCGTCCCGGTCTTGCCGCTGATGTCCTTCCCGACAATCCGCGCCCGGCCGCCCGTGCCGCCGCCGTTGACCACGCTCCAGAGCCCGTCGCGGATCGCCTGCAGCTTGGCGGGATTGATGTCCACTTTCGACTGGGGCGGCGGCGGCGGCACGCTCTTCCATCCCTGACCGTCGTCGACCGCTTTGAGGAGATGCGGCGTCACGCGCGTGCCGCCGTTGGCCAGCGTCGCCATGTAGACGGCCATCGAGACCGGCGTGACCGATACCTGTCCCTGGCCGATGCCGACCGATATCGTTTCGCCTGCGTACCACTTCTCGTGCATCTTCTCGCGTTTCCATTCCGTCGACGGCACGAGCCCCTGCACTTCATTCGGAAGATCGATCCCGCTCTTGACGCCGAGCCCGAGCGCGGTCGCCCACTTGTTGATCTTGTCGATACCGACCAGGTTGGCGACCGTGTAGAAATACACGTCGCACGACTGCTCGATCGCATGGCGCAGATCGATCGAGCCGTGGCCCCCCTTCTTCCAGCACTTGAACGGACGCCCATAGAATGTGGCGGCGCCAACGCAATGCGCGTGGAAATCGGGCGTGATGATCCCTTCTTCGAGCGCGGCGAGTGCCACCGCCATCTTGAACGTCGAGCCGGGCGAATAGCGCCCTTGAATCGCGCGATCCTGCAGCGGCTTCAGTTCGTCGCTGTTGAGAGACGCCCACGTGACGCGATCGATCCCGGCCGCAAATGCGTTCGGGTCGTAGGCGGGCACGCTCGTGAACGCCAGCACGTCGCCGTTGCCGGGATCGAGCACCACCGACGCGCCATTGAATCCCGCGGCCTTGAACCCGTCCTCGACCGCTTTCTGAACATCGGCATCGATCGTCAACTGCAGCCGCTTGCCCTCGGTCGGCTCGTCTTCCTCGAGCGTCCGGATCTCGCGGCCCACGCTGTTGACGACGACTTTCTTGGCGCCGTCGGCCCCCATCAGGAGCTTGTTGTACACCTTCTCCACGCCCGCCTGCCCGACGATGTCGCCGCTCTTGAGGTCGTCGCTTTCCGACACCTGCGCGTCGTTGACTTCGCCCACGTACCCGAACAGATGCGCCGCCATGGTCTCCGGATATCGGCGCGTCGGAACCTGCTCGACAACGATGTCGGGCAACTCGAAGTCGAGGCGCCGCGCCTTGACGGCCGCCACCTGCGCGAGCGTCGCGTCCTGCACGACCATGATCGGGCGATACGTGGGCTCGCGGCGATGGCGATCGACGATCGAGCGCACGCCCGCCTCGTCGAGCCCGAGGACGGCCGACAGCAGCCGAATCGTGCGATTCAGATCCTTGGTGCGTTCGCGAACGATGGAGATGCTGTACGACCCGCGGTTGTCGACGAGGATCTTGCCGGTGCGGTCGAGCACGAGGCCGCGCGGCGCGCGCAGCGCCAGCGTCCGCTGGTGGTTGTTCTCGGCCATTTCCTCGAACTTGGCGTGCTGCACCACCTGCAGCACCCAGAAGCTGACGGCGAGGATGGAAAAGACGACCGTGATGACGTATTGCAGGATCGACAGGCGCGCCGTGAGCCTGCGGCGATCTTCTACTTGGGCAACCATATCAGGACCAATTTACCGCCGCAGGCGGCTCTTCGCCGCCCGCCGGCGCTCGACCGCTCCCGGTAAAAGCTCGACCATCTGAAACGCCACGACGCCGACGACGGCGTTCGCGGCCGACTGGACGCCCACCTCGGCGTAGGGCGCGCCGAAATGCCGCAGGTCGAGCAGCGTGTACAGCCCCATGAACACGACCCCGTGCATGACGCTTGCAGCGAAAAACACGACGAACCGCGGCAGCGGCTGCGAGACGATGAACTGGGTGCCAATCACCCCCGCCAGAAACCCCACCATCGTCTTCGCCAGCCCGCCGATCCCGATGACGCCGTTTGGCAGCCCGCCGATCCCCATGACGGCATTCGGCAGGAGCGCGTCCTGCACGAGCCCCGCGAACGTGCCGGTCAGCAGGCCGGTCGCCGGCCCCGACGTGAGCGCCACGTAGACGACGACGACGAGCACCAGATCCACTGCCGCCGCGCCGCGCACGAAAAACCGGGCCAGCGTCGTCTGGAGCGCGAGAGCGGCGACCACCGCCAGGATGACCCCGGCAGCCTTCACTCGGAGACTCCCGCGGCTGCCTCTTTCGCCGGCGTCGGCGTCAACACCACGAGCACTTCTTCGAGCTGCGAGAAGTCGACTGCCGGCTTGACGACAATGCGCTTGAACGCCGGCCCATTTTTCTCCACGGTTTCAACGCGCCCGATGATGAAGCCCTTGGGATAAATGCCGTCGATCCCCGACGTCACCACGACGTCGCCGACCGCGATGTCGGAGGCCTCCGACACGTATTGCATCTGCAGGCGCTCGTTGCCGCCGCCGACGACGACGCCCTGCGCCCGCGTGCGCTCGACGATGGCGCCGGCCGCCGCGTTGCGGTCGATGAGCAGCTGCACTTTCGCCGACCGTGCGCTCGGCGCGACGAGGCGGCCGACGACGCCGGCCGGCGCGATCACCGCCATGTCGGGCCCCAGGCCGTCGCGCGTGCCTTTGTCGATCGTCAGCGTCCGGAAATCGGGCATCGCCGCCGCGCCGATGATCTCCGCCGCGGTGGTCCTGAGGTTCACGCGATCGCGCAGCTCGAGCATCTTCTCCAGGCCGCGCGCCCGATCGGCGAGCGCGCGCTGTTCCTGCGACGCGATCTCGGCCGCGGCCAGCTGCCGCTTCAGCTCCTCGTTCTCGGCTCGCAGGTTCCGCAGGCCGACGTAGCCGCTCCACAGCCGGCGGACGCCCGACACGCCGCCCGACAGGACCCGCTGCACCTCGGAGAAGATGCCGGAAGTCAACGATTCGCGCACCGGCACGCCGGAGCGGGAGTTCACCTGAGCGGAAATGAGCAGGACGAGCCCCAGCATCACGGCGAGGAACAGGTAGCCGGAGCGTTGACGGATGTCCTGAAGGGCCATAAGAGTGGCGACCCTGAAAGCGTTGCCCTACACGGCGACCCCCGAAAGGATCGCCCTACGGGTACAGTCGCGTTCCACGGGTAGGGCGACCCTTTCAGGGTCGGCTAGTCAATCGAGATCTTTCGCAACAGGTTGAAGTCCGACAGCATCTTCCCGGCGCCGAGCACGACCGATGACAGCGGGTCCTCCGCCATCGCGAGCGGCAGGCCGGTTTCTTCGCGCAGCCGCTTGTCGAGATTCTTCAGCATCGAGCCGCCGCCGGTCAGCACGATCCCGCGGTCGACGATGTCGGCCGACAGCTCGGGGGGCGTGCGCTCGAGCGCGACGCGCACCGCGTCGACGATGACGTTGACGGTTTCGGCGAGCGCCTCGCGAATCTCCTCGTCGGTGATCGTGATCGTCTTCGGCACGCCCTCGATCAGATGCCGCCCCTTGATCTCCATCGTCATCCGCTCCTCGAGCGGGTAGGCGGAGCCGACCTCGATCTTGATCGCCTCGGCGGTGCGTTCACCGATGAGCAGGTTGTACTGCTTCTTGATGTACTGGATGATCGCTTCGTCCATCTCGTTGCCCGCGACCCTCACCGCCTTGCTGTAGACGATGCCCGCGAGCGAGATGACGGCGATGTCGGTCGTGCCGCCGCCGATGTCCACGATCATGTTGCCGGAGGGTTCGGTGATCGGCATGCCCGCGCCGATCGCCGCGGCCATCGCCTCTTCGACCAGGTGCACCTCGCTCGCCTTCGCGCGGTACGCGCTGTCCTTGACCGCGCGCTTTTCGACCTGCGTGATCTCCGACGGCACCCCGATGACGATCCGCGGGCGGACCCAGACGTTGCGGTTGTGCGCCTTCTTGATGAAGTAGGTCAGCATCTTCTCGGTGACCTCGAAGTCGGCGATGACGCCGTCCTTCATCGGCTTGATGGCGACGATGTTGCCGGGCGTGCGCCCCAGCATGTCCTTGGCGTCCTTGCCGACCGCCTCGACGCGGCCGTTCACCTTGTTGATCGCCACGATTGACGGCTCGTTGACCACGATCCCCTTGCCGCGGGCGTACACGCAGGTGTTGGCCGTACCCAGGTCGATGGCCAGGTCACTGGAAAACAGCGAAAGCATCGAACGAAGGCTCAAGAAGGCTCCTTGTGGGGACGAGTCGTGCAAAAGTGTAATGGCGCTCAGGGCGTTCTGTGGTTAGTTATCGGCAGGAGCGATGGCGGCCTGAATACCGTTCTTCCCAGATTCCTTGACCCGGTACATCGCCATGTCCGCGGCCTGGACGAGCTCCTCGGCCGATGCGGCCACGTCGGGCAGCGTCGCGACGCCGACCGACGCCGTGAGGTGAATGTCGAGCCCGTTGTCGACCAGAAACCTGTGCGCCGCGATCCGCTCGCGGATGCGCTCGCCGACCGCGAACGCGCCCTCGCCCCCCGTGTCCGGCAGGACCAGCGCGAACTCGTCGCCACCGAAGCGTGAGACCACGTCGGTCTCGCGGGCGCTGCTGCGGATCACCGCCGCCGCTTCCACCAGGGCGCGGCTGCCGAACAGATGCCCGTGCGTGTCGTTGATGCTCTTGAACCCGTCCAGATCGAGGAACAGCAGTGAGAGCGGGCGTCCGCTGCGCGACGCGCGCTTGGTTTCCCGCCGCAGCACCAGGTTCAGATACCGTGAGTTGTACAGATGCGTCAGATCATCGGTGACCGACAGCGCCTCGGCGCGCCTGAGCAGCAGCGCGTTGTCGAGGGCGACCGACGCCGGCTCCAGCAGGATCCGCACGGCGCGCAGCATGCTCGCCGCGAGCCGCGGCTCCCGCGCCGACGCCTGGCGATCGAGCGCCATGAGAGCGCCGACGCAGCGGCCGCGGCAGCTCAGGGGAAACGCAAGGACCGCGCCCACCGACGGATCCGAGATCCGGGAATCGCATTTCAGATCGGCGGCGGCGAACTCCTGGCCGCGGCTCATCACCCACGTCGCGATCGCGAAGACCGCCCGCCCCATGTCCGGCATCAGGCCGCGATCGGCGAGCACGGACAATTCGCCGGAGAGATTGGACGAGACGACGGCCCAGCAGGGCGCCGGCACCCACGTCGCCGAGCGCTCGACGACCAGCTCGGCGATCTTCGGCGGCTCGAGCGTCGTGTTCACGGCGCGGACGATGTCGATGAGCGCGTCGCGCCGTTCGACGTGACTGCGCAGGGCGCGCTGAAACACACGCAGCCTCGTCGCGAGATCCAGTCCCGGCGTCGTCAACGAGACTTCGCTCGCGCGACGGAGCCTCGACCCGGCTTTTCCTGCCGGACCGACCGCCTGATACAGCGCGACGGGAATCTTTGTGGCTCGACTGGTTGGGGACATCCGCTAAGTGGTTCTATCCTCTACGAATATAGCACACGCGCACCGGTAACTGCTTGCCACGCCGTAAGTTCATGACGTACCATGGTTGTTTCACCCATGCCGCCAAGCTGACGGCCGACGGCGCTCATTCAGGTGTTTTATGACCATGCTCGATCGGATGCGCCGCCACAGGGACTGGCTCAAGTGGAGCCTGGGCCTTGTCTGCGTGGCGTTCGTCCTTTTCTACATTCCGGACTTCCTGCGCGGCAGCGGTGCCGACGCGGCGTCGAGCGACACGATTGCGAAGGTCGACGGCCACGAGATTAGAAGTGGCGAGTTCCGCCGGACCTACCAAGCCCAGCTGCAGGCGTATCGCTCGGCCTACGGCGGCAACATGAACGAACAACTGCTGAAGCAGCTCGGCGTCGAGCGGCAGATCCTCCAGCAGATGGTCGACGAGCGGGCCGCACTGGCCGAAGCGGATCGGCTCGGCATCAGCGTGAGCGACGAGGAAGTCCGGCAGCGGATTTTCGCGATGCCCGCGTTCCAGGAAAACGGCGGGTTCATCGGCGAGGCGCGCTACCAGCAGTTGCTGCGGATGCAGCGGCCGCCGATGACGCCGTCCGAGTTCGAGGACAACGTGCGCCGGAGCCTCGCCGTCGAAAAGCTGCGCGCGTCGCTCACCGACTGGCTGTCGGTCCCCGACAAGGAGCTCGAGCGCGAGTACCGGCGCCGCAACGACAAGGTCAAGCTCGCCGTCGTCAGCTTCACCGCCGACAGCTTCCGGACGCAGGTGACCGCCACCGACGCCGACATCGCGAGCCACTTCGAGGCGCACACGGCTGAGTTCAAGATCCCGGAGAAGCGCAAGATCCGGTATCTGCTGATCGACATCGACGCGATGCGCGCGAAGGTCGTGGTCCCGCAGGCCGACATCGAGCGCGCGTACAACAACAACAGCCAGCAGTACGAGACGCCGGAGCAGGTGCGAGCGAGCCACATCCTGCTGAAGACCGAAGGCAAGGACGACGCCGCCGTGAAAGCGAAGGCCGAGGAGCTGCTCAAGCAGGCGAGGGGGGGCGCCGACTTCGCGGAGCTCGCCAGAAAGAGCTCCGAGGACGAGGCGAGCGCGAAGAACGGCGGCGACCTCGACTACTTCGGCCGCGGGCGGATGGTGCCCGAATTCGATTCGGCCGTCTTCGCGATGCAGCCCGGCACGATCAGCGACCTGGTGAAAACACAGTACGGCTACCACGTCATCAAGCTCGTGGACAAAAAGAACGCGACGACGCGGCCGCTGTCGGAAGTCCGGCAGCAGCTCGCCGACCAGCTCGCTTACGAGCGCGCGCAGGCGCAGGCTGCCGATCTCGCGAAGAGCCTCGAAAAGCAGATCAGCAGGCCGGCGGATCTCGACAAGGTCGCCAAGGCGCAGGGTCTCAGCGTCCAGGAATCCGGCTTCTTCGCGCGCGACGAACCGATTCTCGGGCTGGGGCCGTCGCCGGAGGCGGCGAACCGCGCGTTCGAGATGAAGCCGAACGACGTTGCCGGACCGCTGCGCGCCTCGCGCGGGTTCGTGTTCGAGACGCTCGTCGCCAGGCAGGATGCCTACGTGCCGAAGGTCGACGAGGTGAAGGAACGGGTGCGCGAGGAAGTGGTCAAACAGAAGGCGCGCGACGCCAGCCGGCAGAAAGCGGCGGAGATCGCGGCGAAGCTGAAGTCCGCGCCTGATTTCGAGAAGGCGGCGAAGAGCGCCGGCCTCGAAGCCAAGAAAACCGAGCTCATCACGCAGGACGCGCCGATTCCCGACCTGGGCGCCGCACCCGCCGTCGACGACGCGGCATTCACGCTTCCCGTCGGTGCGGTCAGCGATCCGATCGCGACCGGCAGCGGGACCGCGGTGATCAAGGTGCTGGAAAAGAAGGAAGTGACGCCCGAAGAGTGGACTTCGGCGAAGGATCGCTTCAGGGAGGAGCTGCTGACCGACCGCCGCAGCCGCTTCTTCAGCTCCTACATGGCGAAGGCGAAGAAGAACATGAAGATCGACGTCAACGCCGAAGCGCTCCAGCGCGCGGCGTCGTAAGACGACACCACGAAACGCACGAAAGAAATACACGAAGCGCACGAAAAAGAATTCTTTGTGCTTTACGTGTTCTTGCGGCCGCCGTCAGGAAAAAGAATCTGTTTTTTCGTGGCTTTCGTGGCTTTTCGTGGCTTACGTGTTTTTGTATTATTTTCGTGTCTTTCGTCGCTAACGTAAGAACGTAAAGGGCATCAGCGCGAGCGGTTCCCCGCGGTGGAACATCGCGAACGGGCCGCGCATGATGCGCAGCGCCTCGATCTCGCCCTTCGACAGGTTCGCGTCCAGCCACGCGCCGATGGCGGCCGCCTGGTTCGATTCGCTGGAGCCGCCGAACTGAGCCGACAGCAGCTCGTAGAAGGTCTTCCGGGGCGGATACACCACCAGCTCGACGTCGCTGTCCGCCGCGATTTTCGCCCGCTGCTTGGCGATCGCCAGCGCGCGATCGAGCCCGCCGAGCTCGTCGACGAGGCCGTTCTGCTTCGCCTGGCGCCCCGTCCACACACGGCCTTGCGCGAGCGCGTCGATCTTCTCCGGCGTGCTGTGCCGCGAGTCGGCCGCCTTCTCCACGAACTGGTCGTAGAACGCCTGCAGCTGCTCCTGCAGCTTCTTCAGCTCTCCCGGATTGTAGGGACGCGCCGGCGAGTTGATCTCGGCGTTCCGGCCGATGCTCGTCGACTCGATGTGCGCGCCGAGCTTCTCGTAGACCCCGCCGGTGACGAACTTCCCACCGAAGATGCCAATCGATCCCGTCAGCGTCGACGGCTGCGCGACGATCACCTGCGCCGGCATCGCGATGTAGTATCCGCCCGACGCGGCCAGATCCGACATCGACACGACGAGCGGCCGATCGGCCCGCTCGTTCTTCGTGATGACGAGCTCACGCCAGATCGCGTCGGAGGCCGTCGCGGATCCGCCCGGGCTGTCGATGCGCAGCACGATGGCGCGCACGGCGCTGTCGCGGCGCGCCTCGCGGATGTACTCGATCAGCGTGTCCGAGCCGGCGACGGCGCCGTTCACCGGGTCGTAGCCGCTCTTGCCGCTGTTGATGGTGCCGGTCGCATAGATGACGGCGACGCGCGGACCCTTGTTCAGGCCCACCGATGCCGGGCTGACGCGCGCATAGTCGTCGGTGTCGAGCTGGCGGCGATGCTCGCCGGCGCGGAGCTTGTCGTCCACCTGATCTTCGTAGGCCACGTCGTCGACGAGGCCGGCACGCAGGGCGTCTTCCGGCAGAAACGGACCCTGGTCGAGAATCCCGCGGACGTCGGCTTCGGTCTTCTTCCGCCCGTCGGCGATGCCGCGCACGATCTGCTCGAACAGATCGCGGTTCATCGACTCGTCCATCTCCCGGTGCGCGGCCGTGTAGCCCTTTTCCTTGAAGGTGTTGACGGCGGTCTTGTAGTCGCCGATGCGATGCAGATCAGGATAGGCGCCGATCTTGTCGAAGGTGCCGCGGAGGAACAGCTCGTAGGTCGCGACGCCGACCAGATCCAGCGGCGTCGACGGCATCAGGAAGACTCTGTCGGCGGCCGTCGCCAGATAGTACTCACGGTCGCCGCCGTACTCGACATAGGCGTAGATCGGCTTGCCCGACTTCTTGAAATCGAGGACTGCGTCGCGGATCTCCTGCACCTTGGCCCAGAAGGGCGAATCGAACCCGGTCGGCTTCAGCAGCACCGCGCGGACGCGCGAGTCGACCTTGGCCTTCCGAAGGTTGTCCACGATTGACCGCACGGTCGGCGTCTTCACGCCCCGCAGGTAGCCGACCACGTCGTTGGGCGCGAGCTCGGTGAGCGCGCCGCCGACGCGCAGCACGAGCGTCGCGTTGGAAGGCACCGACGGCTCGCGCCCGAAGGCGAGATACAGCAGCGCGAAGCCGACGATCGAAAGGAAGAACGCCACGCCGAGCAGCGTGAAGAGGATTGCAAAACCGCGGCGAGCCATAGCAGGCACCCTCGTTGAACCGCAGAGCGCGCAGAACGCAGAGGACTCTTTCCTCTGCAATCCCGGCGGCATCCGCGATGGCGTTTTTGAGTATAGTCCCTCGCACGGACACGCTGCTGCCGGACGTGCGCTCTGCGTGGCTGATGAGGCGCCTGAACGTGGCGTTCACGATGGCCGGGCTGCTGACGCTCGCGCTGGGGATTGGCGCGACGACCGCGGTTTTCCCGCTCGTCTAGCGACTCGTCAACGACGAGCTCGCGCGGCTGTATCTGCCGCCGCAGCCGCTCGGCTACCGGTTCGAGCAGTGGCCGCGTCGGCCCCTGTTCCGATCGAGATCGTCGTCACGTCTCGAACGTGCTGAAGGACGGCAACGACCATAAGACGCAGCCCGAAGTCTACCGCCTCTTTCGGGACGGCGCGCGCTGCGACGGGCGTTTCGACCTCGTGACCAGGATCGAGGGCGCGCCTTCGTTGCTTTCGACAACGGGTGCGCGCGATGGTCCCGAGCGCCGCGCCCACAGCGGCGGTCGAGACGCTGCCGCTGGCGAAGCGCGTTGCCGAATCGATGGATCAACCGCGATTTGCGATGACCGTGCTCGTCTCGTTTGCGGCTCTGGCGTTTGCGCTCGCGTCGATCGGACTCTACGGCGTGTTGTCGTACGGCGTGTCGCAGCGCCGCCGCGAGTTCGACGTGCGCGCAGCGCTCGGCGCGTCGCCGCGCGATCTCGTCGCGCTCGTCGTGCGCGAGGCGCTGACCGTCACCGCAACGGGCTCGCCATCGGCCTCGTGGCCGCCGCGGCAGCGACGCGGCTGATGCAGGGCCTGCTGTACGGCGTCGCACCGCTCGACGCCGTGTCGTTTGTCGCGGCCCCGATGGCGCTGGTGCCGGTCGCGGTCTTCGCGTGCCTGTTGCCGGCCAGTCGCGCGGCGTCCACCGATCCGGCCGACGCGCTGCGGTGTGAATGACGTTCCGAATGACACAGGCGCGCGCGGTCGAACCACCGCGTGGGCGGGGCACGGCGGCTGGCTGCGCGTGGAGCGCCTTCCTCATCGTGCCAATCGACGCAACCCCGTTTCGCTGCCGTTCAACCTCTGAGCAGCATCTGCCAACCGGGTGACGGGACGCGCGGCCATTCCTGCAGCGCTTCGGTCGAGTGGCCGAACCCTCCCCGCGAGTTCCCGAATATTTTCACATCGCGCGGATCGGCATCATCTTCGCAATTCGACGATGCTATGATCCGCCGCGCTCGCATGACCATCGATCGTCTCAAGAAGCGAATGGACGGCCGCTTCACGGCGCTGGAGCGACGGGTGAACGGCCGTTTCACCGAACTGGAGCGGCGGATGAACGGCCGCTTCACCGAACTGGAGCGGCGGATGAACGGCCGCTTCACAAAACTCGAGCGCCGGACGAACCGCCGCTTTGCGTCCGTGGACGCTCGATTCGACGACGTCGACGCTCGATTCGCCGCAGTAGACGCCCGTCTGGACCGAATGGAAGCGCGCATCAGCGCCCGATTGGATTCGGTCATCGAGAAGCTTGATACTCACTTTTTGATCAACAAAAACCATTTCGATCATCACACGGTGATACTGCATGAGCACGACGACCGTCTCAAAGACCTCGAGCGGCAAACGGGCACGTGAACGAGCGCGCGTTTCCGCTGCGAAGGAGGCATTCATACGCGCCGTCCGCACGCTGCGTCCGACGAGGCATACCGGCGGCCGGAAACGCGAAGCGCGCCGGTGGCTCGATGTGCTCGCCGCGCGGAGTACAAACGGGGTACGGTGCCCCAATCCGATCACGATCGAGGAAGGCGCACGACTTCGCAGCCAGGCGTTTGACGATCTCAAGGCGAGCGACAAAGTGCTGTTCGACGCTGTCATGGAATGCATGGATGATCGAATGATCGCCGACTATGGGATCACGATCGCCGAGTGGAGCGCTCGGGGGCGTCGCCGCATGCGCCGACTGGCCAAGATCCGCGCGACGCTCAAGTAGTCGCCGTCGCTCTCCCTGCGTTCGGGCCGCGGCGCACCTCCAGCGCTTCGGCGAGGCTCGCCGGATTCACAGGGGGCTGAGGCGGGGTATACTGAGCGTTCCGGCCCGCGAAGTTTTTCACCACTGCGGAAGTGGCGGAACGGCAGACGCGCTAGCCTCAGGAGCTAGTTGGAGCAATCCAGTGGGGGTTCGAATCCCCCCTTCCGCACCATCGACGAAAAGGGGCCAGCGTTTCCTGGCCCTTTGTCGTTCACGAACGGACTTGCCCATAGATACGCCTTCAAGACAGATCGGGATCTGCCTGTTTCGAGCGCCAGCTGATCCGGGCATCCGGCGCGGACTGTATTCTTCGCTCCGCAAGACGCGACGCCGTCGATCGCCTGTCAGGAGGGACTACGATCAGCAGGTGTTGCCTCCTCTTCGGACGGTCAGAGCCGCCTTCCTCGGCGGCTTCATGCTGATCTTCACGGTATGGCTGACGTCGACCTACTACGTCACCGGGCGCCTCGCGGAGGCCCAGGCGCGGAGTGCGTCCATTTACGCGCAATTCCTGAGGGATCAGGAGCTGCTCTTCACAATCAGCCGCCAGGTGCTGCTCGGATCCGTCTACGTTCGCGACGCGTTGATTGAGTCCGCGGAACAGTCTGCAGCCGTTGCCCACTATCAGATACGAAACCTGCAAGCGCAGGTCGAGCGGGAGCTGGAGCACTACGAGACGATCGACTCCTCCGTCGACGCCGCGGCCTGGAGGCGCCTCGAGAAGGAGCTTCGTGATTACTGGGAAACGGCGGCGCGGCTGACGGCGCCGGAATCAGCCAGCCGGACATGGAAGGCGGCGTCCTCACTGCTTCATACGCAGGTGATCCAGCAGCGAGAGGTGATCACTCAGTTGTCGGACGAGATCCGTCAGATGATGGCGCGCGACTACCTCCAGGAAGAAAAGCAGCTCAACGACGTACACGTTCAACTGCGCCGGCGCTTGTGGGAGACAACGGCCGTTGCCGTGATCCTCGGATTTGGCGTGGCGTTCCTGGCGACGCGGTACGCCGCCCGGCTCGAAGCGCAGATTCGTGAAGACCACGCTGAAGTCGCTCGCAACAGAGGGGATTTGCAGCGTCTATCGGAACGGCTCGTACGCGTGCAGGAGGACGAGCGGCGGACCGTCGCGCGCGAGCTCCACGACGAGATCGGGCAGGCCTTGACGGCCGTGAAGGTCGAGCTGGCGGTCGCCCTACGCTCAGTGGGCGCCGACCGACGGGCCGTGGCGGCGCTCGCTGAAGCGCGAATGGTGACGGAACACGCGTTGAGCAACGTGCGCGACTTGTCGCAATTACTTCGGCCGGCCATGCTCGACGACTTCGGGTTGCCCGACACGCTCAAGTGGTATCTTCGGAAGTTCTCCGATCGCACAGGCATCCGGACCGAGCTGGTCGACGATCGCCTCTCCGAGCGGCTCCCCACGGACGTCGAAGTGTCAGCCTACCGGGCCATCCAGGAGGGACTCACCAACGTGTCCCGACACGCCCACGCAACCTCGTGTCGCGTGTTCGTACAGCGCCTTCCGTCATCGCTCATCGTCACCGTCGAAGACGACGGGCGCGGATTCCGGGCAGGCCGCGATTCGACCGGCGATCAGGGCGCGGGACTCGGACTGGTCGGCATTCGCGAGCGGGCTGTCAATCTGGGTGGCACCTTCCGGATTGAAAGCGGTGACAAAGGCACTCGCCTCACCATTGAGTTCCCGCTGACCGCCGGTGCGCAGGCGTGAGATGAAAACGGTGCGAATCGTCCTCGCGGACGATCACACGCTCGTCCGCCAGGGTCTGCGAAAAATCCTCGAGGCACAGTCCGGATGGGAGGTGGTTGGGGAAGCCGCGGACGGCCAGGAGGCCGTTCGACAGGTCGTCGAGCTCAAGCCGGACGTCGTGATTCTGGATCTCGCAATGCCGCGACTGAATGGCATCGACGCGACCCAGCAGATCGTCCGCCGCCTCGCGTCGGTCCGCGTGCTTGTGCTGAGCATGCATGCCGACGAGGTCTATGTGACACGGGCTCTCAAAGCCGGAGCCCACGGCTACCTGCTGAAAGATTCCGCGGACACGGATCTGTTCCGCGCGGTCACTGCCTTGACGCAAAACAAGTCGTTCTTCAGCCCGGCGGTCTCTCGCGTCATGCTGGATGACTATGTCCGGCAGCTCGCGGAGCGCGGCATCACGGATCGCTATGACACGCTTTCGGAACGCGAACGTGAGGTGTTCCAGCTCATCGCCGAGGGTCGTGTGAACAAAGACATTGCCGAGCTGCTGCATCTGAGCCCGAGCACCGTCGAGACGCACCGCGCCCACATCATGGAAAAGCTCGATGTGCACAGCGCCGCGGGAATCGTCCTCTACGCGGTGCGCAAGGGCATTATTTCGTAGCCCTTTCTCTCCGTTGATGAACGAGCGTTGACCAGGTCCCAGATCGCCTCGCCCCACCCGAACGGACCGCACCCGTTGATGAGCCGGGCGGTCGGCACCCTCCGCAACAGGGAGGCGGCGTCGACAAAGTCGCTCTGGACCACCACGGGGATGTCGACCGCCTGGAGCAGGCGGATCTCGCCCGGATCCCTTGCGAGCCCTACCGTCACGACCTCCTGAAACACCTGTCGATACAACGATGTCAGCGTGCGGACACTCTTCGTCGGGTCCGTGACGCCTGTCACGTGGCAATAGCCCTCGTGAGTGAAGCAACGCAGGCCGGCGCGGCGGAGCGCCTGGAACAAGCGAATTTGCACAGCCGGATTGGCATCCATGATGCGGAACGGTTCGTCGTACTCGCGCAGCGCCGCCAGCCGGGCTCGTGCCAGCGACAGACGACAGTCACTGGCGATGTCCTGGACGGACATCCCGCTGAAGCCGATCACATGGATGCCGAGCGTTTTCGCCACGTCATGCAGAGCTGCCGCCGAACAGTCCGCCGCCGTGCTCACTGACAAATGGATGCCGTACGCACAGGTTGTACTGGATCAACTCCATCTCGGCGCGCGTCTCGTTGCCCCACAAGACCACCGCGACACTCTGATCGGCCAGGCCGTGCAATGCCGTGATCGTCGCACCCAGCGAGGGGATACGCTCGTCACGAAGGGTGTCGGGATCGGTAAAGACGACGATCAGTCTTGTCGCCGACTGGGGCGCGGTCACTGCGGTTTTGAATAACATTGATGCCTCCCGGCGAACGTCTGCTCCACCGGCGTCGCAGCGCCGCTAGTGTGACAAAAACGCAGGGTGGGAGGTATCCGGTCGGAGCAGTATTTGATGCCGAAAGATCCGGTATGCCGCCAGCCCTGGCGCTCACTCCGGCCGCTCAGGGGTGAGCCCCGCTGACGTTGCCTCCTTCTCACCAGCGACCGGCCGCGTCCGTATCCGACTCGTGGTCATCGGTGGCGGGACAGATACACCTCGCACCCCCACATTCTCAGCCGGTAGACTGGTCGGGCATGCCGATTCCTGAGAACCACGACTTGCGGATACACCTGGCGCCCACCTGGCTGGAAAAATGGGACGGCCCTGACCGCGACCGAACGCGCGACAACGTCATATCCGAGGATGAAATTGCAGATTCGAGACTGCAGATCGCAGGCTCGATTGAGCCATCACTCCCCACCGCGAAATCTGCGATCGCCGCTCTCAAGGCTTCAGATCCTGTGACAGCACCGGAAATCGCGCCGCGCCCGGCACGAACCTGTCATTGCCATCGCTGCGGCGGAGACATGATCCGGTCGCACGTGCGCCGTTACGAACGCCCGCTGACGTTTTTCGGCATCAAGCCGTTCCGGTGCGCGGATTGCCAAAGGCGACGCTGGCGCAGGTAATGTAATGTTGTGCTAGCGTCTCGCTCGTTTTTCGACAGCCTCCGCCAAGGCTTCGACGGTCCGGCGTAGCTCAAGCGAAGGCGGAAAGCCTCGCGCTCCGCTGAGCAAGCTCAGGACGGGTGATGTTCAGATGCGTCGAGCTGACGAGACTGGCGCGCGGGCATTCTCAGGCGGGTTCAGACGGCAAAGAGAGGCGCTCGGGTCTCGTCCGTCAGCTCGAGGGACGCGCCGGACGCACCTGGGTCGCGTCGAGGTGCCTCGGCGCGGTGCCCGCCTCGAAGGAAACATTTGCGCCCTCCGACAGGTCGTGGAACCACGCGTCGCGGACATCGCTCCGACGGAACGAGTACGTCTTGCCGTCCTCCCCAAGGAGCGCCCCGGTGCCATGGTCGCGCTGCAGCCGTGTGATGGTGCCCGTCATTTGTCGTACATCATGACCGAACCGGGCCAGGATTGCGCGCAGCCCCCGAATCACACGGGTTTTCGCGAGTCGCCAGGCTGAAAGGGGCTTCACGCCTGCCTCCCTCCGGTCCGAGCGCGAAGGCTTCAGAGCCTGTGAAGGAATCACGTACAACGCAGAAACCGCGGAACCCGCAGCGAAAAATGCTTAAGGTTTTTCTGCGTGTTCTGCGAATTCTGCGTTCAACGTCGTATTTCTTCACACGCTCTTCAGCCGAGCGTCAGCCCGTGGGCTTTCGGACCAGCCGTGCGATGAGCCCGATCAGCACGAGGACCGCGCCGATCAGGATCCCCCAGAACAGCCGGGGCGAGACGATGGCGGCCGCGCCTCCCGCGCGCCCTTCGCGCTCCGGACCCGGCGGCACGTCCACCGCGCTCACGCCGAACACCCGCGGCGCCAGCAGCGCGAGGTCGTAGCTCGGCGGCGCGAGATCGGTGCGCCCGTACGCGAGCCGCAGCGACTGGCCCCGTTCACGGAACAATCGCATCCGGTAGGCCGGAAGCAGGAGACGGGCGCCGCCGATTGGCAGCGGCGTGTTGTCCCCCTCTTCGACGATCAGGAGCACCTGCGTCGCGTCCACACTCGGCAGCGGCATCACCAGCGCGGGCGCCGGCGTGTCCTGATCGGCGTGCACCCACATCGCCGTGCCGAGCGTCTCGACCCACGGATCGCGGTGCGGCCTGTCCGGTTCGCGTTCGGACACGACATGGATGGGCCGTCTGAACACGCGCGCGCTCGTGCTGAGCACCAGACGCGGCGACGGGAGCCCTGCGTACGGCCAGGACGCGCGATAGACGGTTTCCGACCCTCGGGACGGACCGAGCGCTCCGGGGCGAGTCGAAAGCTTCGCGAGCGACACGTCGACCGACAGCGGCTCGGACGACCGCTCGACCAGATACGGAATCTGCCGGCCGTCCTCGTCAATCACCCGGACGTCGCCGAACCGGGATGGCATGCCGTTGCTGTGGGCCAATGCGGCCTCGTCCAGACGAACGGCGATGAGACCGGCAGCGCCCGCCGGGATGTCCCGAACGAAGCGGAACGTGCTTGCGTCCACCGGCGCACCGACGATTGGCAGCGGGGGCGCCGCGCCGACGGCGTTTTCATCCGCCGTGCGCGTGCGCGGCACTCCCCAGGTTGCGTCGGTCACCCTTTCGATTCGCAGCGCAGGACGCGCCGCTTCGAGATCGTAATTCGGCGCCCGCAGGGACGGATTCCCGTAGCGCGCGGCCAGCGACCCTTCAGAGGCCTCGAAGTAAATCCAAGGCAGCTCGGCGAATTCGGCCGTGATCGCCCGCACGTCGAGCGGCGGGTTGTCGCCGTCGTCGACGACGAGATCGATCTCCGGCTCGATTGGCGCCTCGATGGGCACGCGCAACGCCACGGCGGCGAGGGAGCCCTGCTCTACGCGCTTGAGCGTGCCGCGGCCGATGAGGGCAGGCACGGCTTCGGCGCCCGCGAGCCGCGCTTCGTACACCTCCACTTCGCGCAGGACGTGCCCGCCCGCCACATCGAGGGCGAGCGCGGCAACCGGCAGGCGGCCGCCCGGCAATCGCATATGGAAACGGCTGCGGCCCGGTTCACTCGGCCGCCTCTCGAATGCGACAGGTGTCGTCAGCGGCGCGCGCACCGACGCGGTTGATATCTCCCGCGCCGCAACGCTCGGCGCCTGTGCGACTCGCGCGCTTCGGGCATCGTCCCAGGTGACGCGAAGGTAGCGGTACGATCCGGCGTCGAAGCTCAACTCGGTCTGCCGCAGGCGCGAATCGGGGAGATCGAAGACGGTGCCCTCGCCGGCGAGCACGGTCCATCGCGCGCGGTCTCCGCTGCCCTCGAGGCGGATGCGCTTGAGGTACGGAGGCGAGAGCCCCTCGATCCGGAACC
>QHWJ01000282.1 GCA_003222535.1 Acidobacteriota bacterium
CGTCGCGTCCTTCACGTTCGCGAGCGCGGGCAACCCGTACTCGCGGGCAATTGTTGACGCGTGCGACAGCATCCCACCGACTTCGACGATGACGCCGGAGGCCAGGGTGAAGAGAGGCGTCCACGACGGGTCGGTCGCCGGCGCGACGAGGATCGCGCCGCGCTTCATCGTGGCGAGCTCGCTCGGGTCGCGCATCACGACGACCTCGGCTTCGACCGAACCCGGGCTCACGCACAGGCCGGTCAGCGCGGCGCCGTCGCTCACGTCTGCCGCGGGCGACGTGCGTATGAGCATCGGCAGCTCGGACTCGCGCATGTAGAGCGGCATCCGGAGATCGCGTTCGGCGGCGATCCGTGCCGCGCGCCCGAGCGCGACGTCGCGGAGGCCGGGGCCTTGCCGCGGATCCTCGGTTGCACGCCTGACTTCGTCGAGCTGGAGCAGGAAGTAGTCGTCGCGACGGTCGATCCAGCCGCGCTCGACGAATCGACCGGCGAGCACGAGATGCCATCCGCGGAGGCGCGACACGACGCGCGTCAGATCCGATCGCACCTGTTCGCGCCACACGTATTGCTTCTTCAGTCGACGAATCGCCGAGCGCACGCGGGGCAGGAGCGTCCGTTTCTGCCACCTGGTGAGGCACGCTTCAAATGCGCGCCAGGCGGCCGCCGCATCGGCTTCCTGCCGCTCCGCCATCCCCTCCGAATCCCGTAGCCTGCCTTGAAGCTGCCCGCGCACGGCAAACAACGCCGGCGCGGGATTCTCGTGCAGCCGCGGCAGCGCCCAGTCGGACTCGTAGCGGCCGCGGTGGCCGTACCGCTCGAGAAACTCCTCGAATCGATCGAGGAACATCGTGCCGGCGAGCGCCGGGCGGAAGTCGTCGAACGTGCCGTCGTTTTCGACCAGATACCTCATCGCCCGCGCGTCATGACGCGCAGACGCGGCCAGCGCCACGAGGTCGATCGCCTGCTGCGTGCTCACCGAACACCGCCCTGCGGCGAGCTGCGGATAGACGAGACGGTCGTAGGAGAAGCCGGCGGCGCGGCAGGCCTTGCGGATGAAGTCTTCCCTGAATTGCACGCTGCTCATTACGAAGACGGCCGTCATCGCCCCGGGCGCCAGGTCGAGCCACTCCCGGAACGCCGCCCAGATGTCGCGATCGGAGAGGGTCAGCGGATCGGACGCGGCGAGCCGCGCGAGCGCGTTCGCGGTCATCGCCTCGTGCCTGCGGAAGATGTGCCCGGCGCGCAGATCGTAGAAGGCGAGCCTCAGGAAGTCCGGGAGCGCGCGCACGACGTCGCGAAGCGGCGCCCGGGTCGCGATCTCGTCCTCGGGACGAATCCGCTCGGAGTGCCCCATCGACCGCAGCGTGTCCGCGAAGGCCGCGCCCACCATCGAGGTGGCGCGCCGGAGCTGCGAGAGATTGAAGTAGAGCCGCCCGTGGAACGATTTCACCATGGGACCGAGCTCGGACTCCGGCGCGATCAGCCGGCCAAAGAACCTCCGCTCACTGAGATTGAGCAGGTCGACGTAGACGCCGGCCGCCTGCGGTGAGAGCTGGTCCGGCAGCACTTCCGCCAGGTTCGCCCTCGTCCACTCAGGGTCACTTCGTACTTCCGCCCTTTCACTTCTGACTTCCGACTTCTGACTTCTAACTTCTGACTTCTGACTTCCATGTTCCGCCGCCCCGGCGGCGGTGACCGGCCTCGATTGGACGATCCAGAACTGCCCGCCGTCGTGGCACCACTCGATGTCCTGGGGCACGCCGTAGTGTTGTTCGATGCGCGTGACGAGCGCGCCGAGCTCCGCGAGCTGCGAGGCCGACAGCGTCGCCACGGCAGTGGGGCGCTGCCCGGTCGAGCCGATCCGCGCCGACAGCACTGTCGCATCGCGCTTGTGGATGCGGAATTCATCGGGATCGATCAAGCCGCTCACGAGCGCCTCGCCGAGCCCGCGTCCGGCGTTGATCACGAGCTCGTCGGCGCCGGTGACGGGGTTGATCGTGAACGCCACGCCTGACGTGACGGCCGGCACCATCCGTTGCACGAGCACGCCGATGCGCGCCTCGCGTCCGAGCTGTCGCGCCCGACGATACGCGCGTGCCTGCTCGGAGCTGCCGGAACCCCGGCACTCGAACACGGCGTCGACGAGCCGATCGCGCTCGACGTTCAGACGCGTCTCGTGGATGCCGGCGAACGAGTGCCCTTCGCTGTCTTCGCCGATGCCGGACGACCGCACCGCGAAGCGCGTGCGCGGCCGCGCCGAGTCGAGCCACGGATCCGTCGCAAGGCGCCGGATCTCGGCGTCGGTCGCGTCGCCGGCGATCGCGAGGCCGTCGGGGACGGGGAACCCAGCCTGCTTCAGCCGCGCACAGTTGAACGCCTTGCCGCCTACGCGCGGCAGATCGCCCGGAGTAATCGCGTCGAGTGTCTTCAATGCTTGTAGGGCGACCCTTTCAGGGTCGCCACGTTCCACAATCGGAAATGTCACCCTATTGTTGCCTGCCGGCCTGCCATCCAGTCGCTACGGTCGGGTTTACTCCGCTGTTTTCTTGAATCGCACAACCGCGGACGCGCCGATGTTGCCGACGTGTAGACCGTCAACCAGAGGATCGGCACCCTCAGATCGTGCATTGTCGGGCCGCGCAGCACGATGCCGCGCACGATCTGGATCGCGCAATCGAAGAGCCAGCCCATCATCAGTACCGTCAATGTCGTCTGGACGTAGCCGATCAACATGAACGGAACAGCGCGCGATGTTCCTGAGTCACGGCCCGTCCGTCGGCGCGCCGGAGGTGTGCCTCGTAGCGCGCAGGCACGTGCCGAACGAGGCCCGTCGCGCTTGACAATCCTTCGGCCGGCGCCATAATCGGCGCGTAATGGTGGGCTAATCTGCGCTGTGTCAGGGGGCGGGCTGTGAGGGAGCGGGCACGCGCGGGCGGGTCTGCTAAAGGCCTCTTACGTTGACTCGCGCGGCGGCGGCATCGAGTGGGACAGTCAAGGACGGCATTCCGGATCACGTCCCGACGCTGATCCGGAAGTGAAGGATATGGTGTCGCGCGCCCGCGCCGAGCATCAGCGCTCGACGCGCCGGGTTGCGGTAAGCAGCCCGGGCAGATGACCACCTCCGTCCCTGGGGTCACCTCCGTCCCTTGTCAGGGACGGAGGCGTAACAAGATACCGCGCCACCTCCGTCCCCGCCGGCAGGGACGGAAGTGGTGACAGGATGGCGCCAGCCAAGCTCGACGTGACCGCGGTGATCCCGGCGCCGCCTCGCCGCGTCATGAAGGCGTTCTTCGACGCGGAAACGCTCCACGCGTGGTGGAAGGTGTCGCATTCGGTGACGCGCCGAGAGCGCTTGGCGTGTACGCGATCGAGTGTCCGCCGATCGATTTCCACGACGAAATTCTCGGCCGCCTTGGCGGCGTGTTCAGGGGGACCGTGGTGAAATGCCAGGTCGGCGAAGGTTTCGTCGTCGCCGACGCGTTCTGGCTGCCGCCTGACGGCGAGCCGATCGGTCCGATGGCGCTCGACGTCTGGCTGAGAGCCGAGCCTGACGCGCCACACGCGTGCACGTCCTGCAGAGCGGCTTCGAAGAGACGCCGCGCTGGCGCCGCTACTACAAAGTCGTCGGTGTCGGCTGGGAGAGCGCCCTCGCATCGCTGAAAGCGTTGCTCGAACACTAATCATGCGCGCCTCTGCGCAGGCGTTCGTCGTCTTCCTGGCGGCGGCTCTGCTCGCGACCTTTCCCCTGTTGTGGCACCCGACGCACAGCATCGCTGGCGGCCTCGGCGACCCGATCATCGTCACGACGGTGCTCGGCTGGGACGCCGACCGCATGGCCCACGGATTCGCCGCCTTCTGGGATGCACCGTTCTTCTTTCCCTACCGCCACACGCTGGCGTTCACCGAGCATCTCCTCGGTGTGGCGATCTTCACGGCTCCGATCCAATGGGTCTTCCACAATCCCGTGTTGGCGTACAACGTCGCGTACGTCGGATCGTACGTCCTGGCGGGGTTTGGCATGTTTCTCCTGACGCGCCTGCTGTGGAATCGCGTTGACGCCGCGGTGCTCGCCGGCCTCGCGTTCGAGCTGACGCCCTATCGGCTGGCGCAATCGTCACACCTCCAGGTGCTGATGAATGGATGGATGCCGATCGGCCTCTGGGCGCTCCATCGGTATATTTCAGCCGGTTCGCGCCCCTGGCTGGCGGCTTTCGTCGCGGCCTATCTGCTCTGCGGGCTGTCGAACGGCTACTACCTGTATTTCTTTGTCCTGCCGGTCGCCGTGCTCGTCTCGGTGGAGCTGGCGCGGCCCCGCGGCCTGCCGCGCGCACGCCTGGCGATCGACCTGGCGCTGGCGGGCACGATCATCGCCGGGGCCATGGCGCCGATCGCGATCGTGTATTACAGGCTGCAGCGTGACCACGGCTTCGTTCGACCGTTCGAGGAGCTGCCCGGCCTGAGTGCACGACTCGGCGACTACTTCCGCGTGTCATCTGGCGCGTGGACGTGGGGCGGCCTCCTTCCGACCGGCGCAGGAGAACGCCAGCTGTTTCACGGTCTGGTCGTCATGCTCTTCGCAGCAATGGGCGTCTGCACACTGCGTGACCGCCGCGCGTCACATCCGCTTCCAGGTCCATGGAACCGGACCGTCGGTACGTATCTGCTGATCGCGATGCTCGCCGTGTGGATCTCGATGGGACCCGGAGCGGGCCGGCCGTACGGCCTGCTGTTTCGACTGATCCCTGGCTTGAATGGCCTCCGCGTTCCCGCACGTCTCAGCGTCGTGGTCGTTCTCGCGCTGGCGGTCCTCGCCGGCGCGGGATTCACCCGGTTCCTCGAACGGTTCTCAAAGCGTGCCGCCGCGGTCACCGTCGTGGCGATTGCGACGGTCATCGTCCTCGAAGGCCAGCACGGTGTCGGCCTCTCCGACGTGGCCGGGTGGCGCGACAAGAGCTGGGATCGCGTCGCGTACGACTGGCTGCGCGAGAGTCCGCCCGGTGGTGTGCTCGAGCTGAACATCACGGAGATGGACGACTTTCACGCGTTCACGCCCATTTATCAGCTCAACGCGCTGGATCACCGGCACCCGATCGTCAACGGATATGCGGGTTGGAAGTCGAATCTGCAGGAATTGTTCGGTGGGGCCGCATCGCCGCTTCGCGAACCCGGACATGTGACCGAGACGCTGCGCGGGCTCCGGCGGATCGGCGTGCGATACGTGCTGCTGCACGAGCGGACGTTCATGGATCGGGAGGAACCGCGCAGGCTCGTTGCCGACTTCCAGGCGGCGGCCGATCAAATCGTCGAGACGCATCAGTGGCCGGAGCTGTGGGCGTGGCGCCTCAAAGACATTGATCAGCGACCGCCGGCGCCGGCGACTCTGATTCCACTCGATGCGAACGCCTCCCAGCTGCGGGCATCACACCAGGAACGACGGCTCCCACTGATGTTCGACGGCAATCTCGACACGCGATGGATGACCGGCGAACATCAGACGGGCTCGGAGTGGATTGAGGTCCGTCTGGTCAGGATGTTCGATGTCGGGCGGATCCAGATCGTTGGCGCCGGCCGCACGCTCCTTGATTATCCTCGGCGTCTGAGGATCGATTCGACCACTGCTGACGGCATCGCCCGGACGCTGTTCGACGACGGCGTCGTCGATCGGTATCTGGAGTCGGTCGCGTTCGACGACCGGCATCCGTCGGTGGCCATCGATCTGCCACCGAACCGGACAACCGCGCTCCGGATTGCGCAGACCGGACAGGGGATCGACTGGTGGTCGGTGCACGAACTGAGAATCTGGGAGGAGAAGGAGAAGCGATGAGTAGACGTGCCATGAACAGGACGCGCACCGAGTCGCAGCAGGGCTGCTGCTAGACTTCCGGAATGGCGCCGCGCCTCCTCATCGAGCTGCTTCGCGACAGCTATAGCGCCGACGATCTTCGGCGCGTCCAAGCCATGCTGGACGAACACGACACGCTGGCGTTCGCTCGTCTGCGGACAGGACTGTTCTCCGCCGCGACTGTCGAGGGCGCGGATCGATCCTCCGGGTATCACTATGTGTGGTCGCGGGACAACGTCTATGTTGGCCGGGCCCACTTCGTCGCCGGCAAAATGCAGGAGGCCGCTGATGTCGCGCGCGCGCTGCTGACTTTCTATGCGAAGTACCGCAGCCGGTTCGACGCCATCATTTCCGGAGCCGCCGATCCGAACGACGTCAGCCAGCGTCCGCACGTGCGATTTGACGGCGAGACACTCACCGAGATCACGTCGCAGCGCTGGTCGCATGCCCAGAACGACGCCATCGGATACGTGCTGTGGTACTGCGCCACGCTCCTGAGTCATGGAGTCTTCCAAGCCACCACGACGGAATGGGAGACGCTGTGGCTCTTCCCCGCGTACTTCAAAGCGATTCGCTACTGGGAAGATCAGGACAGCGGGCACTGGGAAGAGGTCCGCAAGATCTCGGCATCCAGCATCGGCGTCGTGGTCGCCGGACTCGACGCGTGGCTCCGTCTCGTTCGCGACGAACGCATGGCGCGGCCGGATGCTTTGAACCGGCGGGACATCGAGGAGTCCACGACGGAGCTGGCCGCACGCGGCACACGTGCGCTCGATGACATCCTGCCGAGCGAGTGCATCCAGGACTCCCGGCGTCAGAGGCGACCGAGCGACGCCGCGCTGCTCTTTCTGCTCTATCCGCTGCGCGTGGTCGCCGAGGAGATGGAGGACCAGATCATTGCGAATTGCGAACGTGACTTGAAAGGCGAGATCGGCTTTCGTCGCTACAACGGCGACTCGTATTGGGCCCCCGACTACGACATCAAGCTGTCTCCACAGGACCGGACCCGGGACTTCAGCGAGGACATGGAGACGCGAGACGCGCTGCTGCCGCACGCCGGGCAGGAGGCGCAGTGGGGTATTTTCGATGCGATCGTGTCGGCGCATTTCGGCCTGCGATACGCCCGCAGCGGGAACGCACACGATCGCGAGCGCCAGACCGAGTATTTGAACCGTGCGCTCCGGCAGATCACGACCGGCGATGAACGCACGCCACCCTGGCGATGCGCGGAGCTGTATTACCTGAGGCGAGGCGTCTACGTGCCCAATCCGCACGTGCCGCTGCAGTGGGCACAGGCCAATCTTCTCGTCGCACTCAACGCGATGCGAGAGACGATCAAGAGACCGTCCTGAGACGGTGAGGCGCCCTTCAGATGACCAACGAGACCGGCGAGCTCACACATGTGACGACGACCCCGCCAGCCGGCGAGGCGACACCCGAGAGCGTGGTCGGCAAGTTGCGGGACGAAATCGTCGAATCTCTGCGCGCGCGCACCGAGTTCACGAAGTGGAAAGTGTTTCTAAGAATGATGGTGATCGGCCGCTTCCTCGGAAAGAAAGCGTTCCCGCTGGGAGACGTCAGCGAATACGAAGCGTTCTGTGACCGGTTCCGTCCGATATTCCGCCTCGAGACCCTGGCCTTGACGGGGACGCGGCGCTGATGTCGATCGTGGTGGCCTTGTTAGTGAGGCGCTCGGGATCCGCTTCTTGTACGCGTTCTGCCACTCCGAAAATCCGGCCTCGATTCGCGTTCTTGAAAAGTGCGGATTTGTTCAGGACGCGCGGTTACCGCGTTATGCGGTGTTCCCGACTCTTCTTGATCGAACTCGCGACTGCCGCCGACGAACCCTGCCGCCAACGGAGGGTCTCTGTGGCGTCGGGCGCGGGAGAAAACAGCGCTCCGGCCCATGACGAGCCGGAGAACTTCACCCCGTGTGCGCCGAGGGCCATGCGAATGCCGATCTGCGCGAGGCGGGCGCGACATTGCTAACACGACGGCGTCAGACGCGGCTCCTGGGCCGTCAGGTGCTGCCGCAAGAACCGCAGTGTCTGGCGCACGATGTCGCGAGACGTTCGGCTGTCGTCGAAGAGGTCAAAGGCATGCGGGCCTTCGGCGTGGTTCACGAAGGTCATCGGGAGATTCTCGACAAGTCCCTGACGGATGAACCTGTCGATGGAGGCATTCATCGCCGGAAACTGGTCGCGTCCGGCCCTCGTGATGAGCAGCGGCACATCCCGTCGAAGATCCGCCACGGTGCGGCCGACACCTGGGTTTGCGAAGCCAAACTGACGCGCCGCATCCGCCACGTCCGTTGCGCCGTCCAGATCAAGGAGACATCCGTAGCCGAGCACCGCGCAGGCCGGCGTTCGACCGGCGTCCTGCATGATGGTCGTGAGGGCCGTCGGGACGTTCCCAGACACTGCGATGACACCGACCCGTGCCGGATCGATCCGCAACAATCCACCGCATTCGTGAACATGGTCGAAGAGGCGCTGAAGATCCGCGACGGGGTCACTGTTCGTGTAAGCGATTGCCACCATGCCTGACAGGGCGATCAACTGGCACATCGAGACCGTCCACCCGATCTCCTTGTAGGTCAAGGTGGTCAGACGCGGTTCCATCGTCCCTGGGTAGCCTGCCACGATGATCACCGCGGGCCAGCGACCATCGTGCGTTTCTTCGGGCGGGTAGTAGACGTCCATGCGAAGACGACCGTCCGGCGGGCCGTACGCGACGTCGCGCAGTACGGTCACGGCGTCCATTCCGTCCAACTGCAGGCACACTCGACGCGTGAAAATGTCACCCGGCGGCACTTGAGTCATCGACCCTCCAAAAGCTGGCTGCGGTTTCGCGAATCGCCCGTATGGTCGCCAGTGTGATTCCTCTTGTGGGCCTTGCGTCCAGAGGGGATAATTGAAATCTACTTGCCGGCAAGTCGATCGACCTGCCGCCCTTACTACCTCGAGTTCGCGTTCCGATTCAACCGTCGTCGCTCCCGGCATCCTGGAAAGCTGTTCTATCGCCTCGTCCAGCAAGCAGTCGCCGTGGAACCGGCGCCGTACCGCCAGCTGGTGAAAGGCACGCGCAGATAACCAACAACCGAAATACGTAGTACTCGCTCGAATGAAACGGATGCGCCGTCAAACCGACCGGGAAGGCGGTTGATTCAGGCGGCTCTCAACCGCCGTTCCCAAGCCACGATAGTGGCGTAGATTCCAGGAATAAATCTCCTCTGCTGCCGCTTTGAGGGCACAGGACGCGAGTAGCGCGTCGTAAATGGTGCCACCCGTCACGCCGGCCTGACTCCAGAAATCCAAAGCAGTAGCGTATTCCTCGGCGCTCAACGCGATGATGCTGAGACGTTCAAGGACGCTGCCGACGAAGAGCATGGCCTGATCGGCGGTGACGCGGTACTTCCCCGGCATCCGTGTGAGTGTCGAGTAGATTTCAGCGAGCGTGTGGGCGCCGCAGCACGCATCGTCCTTCGTGAATTGCAGGAACAGCGAGAGGCTGGCAGCGTGATGTTCGTGGTCGCCGTAAAAGACGGGCACGAGCACTGATGTGTCGAAGAACGCCTTCACTTGGGCGGCCCGAGGTTTTGCTGATCGCGTTCCTCGCGAAGTGTGTGCAGCGTCTCATCTGTCGTCGAAGCGGGCAGGGGCTTGCCGATCCTGAAAACCCACACACCTCGCTCCTTGGTCAGCGGCGGAGTCTCACGGACTGGGCGCAGGGTGATCTCTTCGCCTGCCGTTTCGAGATCCAGCTCGTCGCCAGGCTGAAGACGGAGCTCATCGCGTAAGCTCTTCGGGATGACTACGCGACCGGCGCTGTCGAGCGTAAGACGGGCATTCATGCTGTCACCGTACACTGGGTGGACCCAGTCGTCAATCCCATTAATCGCAGCGCTCGTCGCCTTCGGCCACTCGGTCGTGGGCATCCATCCGCTCCACGAAGGCACGTCCCGGCAGTAATGCAGCCCGAGAGTGCGCAGGCGAAGTCCGCAGCACGCAGGCTTTTTGTGCACATACGACAAAGCAAAATGAGCTGGTGCTGCTCGCGACGGCCCCGATTTCGCGGGCGATCGAGCTCAGGCGAGCTTTTGACGCGCTTCGACGAGCTTCGGAAGCAGCGCTTCGAGAACCTCAACCAGCTTGCGAACACGTCGATTGACCAGAACCCGTCAGAGCTCGCGCCATTTCTGGCTCCTGGCTCATGGCTTCTGGCTTCTGGCTTCTGGCTTCTGGCTTCTGGCTTCTGGCTTCTGGCTTCAGACTTCAGACTTCTGACTTCTGACTTCACACTTCAGACTTCAGACTTCCGACTTCTGACTTCGAGCCGTTTGTCGTGGTGAGGTCAACGGCGCTTGACGTCGCAGAAGCCGTGATTCGGGCCTCGCGGCTGTGGAACGAGCGGCGTCAGGACCTCGAGGCGCTGGCCTTGCAGGATCCGCCGCCGCGCGAGCCGCAGGGCCTACGGGGCCCGATGGTCCGTTCCGCGTCATCCGGTCCCCGGTCACTTCCCGCATCGGATCCACAGGCCACCGACGAAGCGGCGTCGATTCGCCCGCTCGCCCGGCGGCTCGTCGCCCGGCTCGAGGACTCCGGTTGGATGCACTTCCAGTATCGCGCGGGCGTCGGTGAGATCATGAGCTTCCACGCCTACGCCGCGCGCATCCTGCAGACGCTGCTCGACGTCGCACGGGACGAACAGCCGGTGTTTCAAGGCCTCGTCCACTCGATCGCGGCGCTCCTCGAGCCCAGGGCCTTCGCGCAGAGCCCGGGCGTGTCGTTGTCGGAAGCCAGGCGGCACACGCTCGAGCTGTCACGCGAGCTGAAGATACTCGAGCGGAACATTCACCTCTTCATTCAGCGCGTGCTGGACGGCGCGGCAACGGCCGCCGAGGTGCTCGAAGAAGGCTTCGATCGGTACGAGCGTGCCGTGATGGCCAACTACCATCGTCTGAAGACGGTGGACAACGTGTACCGCCGGCGCTCCGCAATTCTTCAGCGGCTCGACGCCATCGAACGCGACAACGCCGCGCTCGAAAACGCCGCCGAGTGGTACGCCGCTCAGCGCGGCACCAGTGAGCAGGAGGGACGACTGGCCGTCAAGTCCGAACTGGCGCAGATGCGCTCGCACTTCGACAACGTTCCGCAGCTGGTCGACGATATCGACACGAGAAATGCGCGTTTTTCAGGCGTGGCGCTTCGCAAGATCCGTTATTTCCTGCGGCAGGACCGCCGCACCGAAGGCCAGCTGCAGTTCATTATCGACGCCCTGGCCAGAGATGAGGCGCCCGAGCTGGAATTCGACGCGTTCAGATGCGAGCTGCTCTGGGGCAACTTCCTGTATACGCCGCCGGTCGCTCGGGCGCGGGCGGCGCCGCAGCGTCTGGTTGACCAGCCGGCGGCGAATCGCGAACAGATTCGGCGCGAAGCCGCGGGCCGCGTGCGGCGGCTCTTCGCGAGGCGGCGCGTCGAGGAGTTCGTCCTGACGGTGCTGGACGGCCGCCGCGCCGCACTCATGAGTGAGATACCGGTGCACAATGACCAGGGCTACGTGCGCTTGCTGTACCTCGCCTCCTACGGCCTCGACGGCGCGTCGACGTTCCGCATGCGGCCATCCGGCGGGCGTCTGCAGGAGGAGGCGTACGGGTACCCGGATGGAACGCTGGAGGCGCTTCCGCTTGAAGGCGGACGCCGCAGGAAGTAAATCAACCACCATGGATTTCTTCGAGGACTACCCGAGGCTCGAATCCGCCCAGCAGGAACGCTTTCAGCGCGTGGTGACACGGCTGCTCGCGGGAGAAGTCCTGACGCCAGGCTCCCCGCTCGAGCCGGATCCCGACTGGCGCTTCGCCGAACGCTTCCGCGAGCTGATTGACTCCTATCTGCGCATCGGCGGCTGGGGCTTCGACCTCGATTCCACGTTGCGGCTCGGACGGGCTGTCCACGAAACCGGCGCCCAACGCGTGCGGTTCTCCAAACTGGAGAGCCTGGTCCTGTGCATGCTGCGGCTTCACTACCACGAGACGATGCGTCTGGCGGCCGAGGAAGACCGGTGCGATATCACCGTCGGCCTGCTGCGCGAGCGACTGGTTCATGCCGGCAAGCCGATCGCGCAGTTGTCCGCACGCGCACTCGGGCACGCCGTGCGCCGGCTCGCACGCCACTCGATCGTGCGCATCGCACGCGGCTTCGATGCAGACGACGACGAAGTGATCGAAGTGACGCCGCTTGTGGAAAAGGTGCTGCCGGATGACCGTATTCAGGAGATCGCCGGGCGAATCAAAGCCTATGTGAGCGCCAGGACCCCGGTCGCGGAACAGGAGACCGAGGCTGA
Source organism: Acidobacteriota bacterium (assembly GCA_003222535.1). Classification (GTDB taxonomy): domain Bacteria; phylum Acidobacteriota; class Vicinamibacteria; order Vicinamibacterales; family CAVVIG01; genus QHWJ01. The sequence continues at coordinate 12,187 of QHWJ01000282.1, forward strand.
GTCCGATCCCGACACCCTCGCCGACGAACCCCAGCGGGACCCGTCGTCATGAGGCGACTCGAGGCCGTGCGGCTCGTGCAGTGGTATCACTTCCAGGACGAGCTGCTGCCCATTGGCGCGAGCTGCCTGCTCCTCGGCGACAACGGCAGCGGGAAGACGACCGTCCTCGATGCGATACAGGTCGCGCTCGTCGCCGACTTGACGGACGTGCTGCTCAACCGCGCGGCCAACGAGAAGAGCCGGCGCGCGCTGCACGGGTACGTGCGGTGGAAGATCGGCGCCGAAGACGAGTCGCGGCAGGGAGCCGTGCACTTCGGACGGGGCGCGTGCACGTCGTACGTGATGCTCGAATTCGCAGACGAGGACGATCCGTCTCTTGTGTTCACGTGCGGCATCGGCTTCGAAGCGACGGAAACCGACACCGAGATCCCCAAGGTCTTCTTCGTCGTGCCTGGTGCCGCGGCACGCGACGTGGAAGCCATCACGGCGCCCGGGAACGGCTCCGGTGAACGCCTCGTCCGGCCGCTGCGCGACTTTCGAGTCTGGCTGCGCGGGCATTCCGGACAGTACTGGCACGACGCCGGGACGTATCGAGAAGAGATCCGGCAGCGCCTCGGCGTGCTGCCGGAGTCCTTTCATAGACTGATCGTCAAGGCACTTGCCTTCAAGCCGATCGGCCAGGTGCGGCAGTTCGTCTTCGACTATCTCCTCGATCCCCGGCCGATCGATACCGCCGCGCTTCAGGACAATCTCGAGCACTACAAGCGGCTGGAAGCCGAAGCCGCAGAGGCGCAGAAGCGCATCGACGACCTGTCGGAGATCGTGAAGGAAGGCGAGCGGATTCGCACGGAGCAGAGGACGGCCGACAGCCACCGGTACATGGAGCTTCGTGCCGATGAGGACGGTGCCGCGGCCAGGGTGGCCGCTCTCGAGCGCGATCTCGTGGAGTGCCGGAGCGCAATCGCCGGGCTGTCCGCGCGACAGGACGCGGTGGGCGCGGAGCTCGAGGCGCTTCAACGTGATTGGGAGCGCGTCATCGGCCAGCTCGAAGGGCACGAGACGTACCGGCAGCTGCGTGATCTCGAGCATCAGATCGAAGATGCTCAACGCAGGCTGCGCGAGGCGAGGGATGCCGACGACGAGGCTCGCAAGGTCCTTCAGCGTCAGCGCGACGGGTTCGACCTGCTGTATTCCGAAGAGGCCCGCGCCGTCCGGCGTTCCCGTCCGGCGCTCTTCGAGCGGGACGATCTGCTTGGCATCGAGGAGGCCCCTGAGATCGTCGAACGGCTGTCGTCCACTCTCACCGCACAGGGTGCCCTTCAAGGACGTGATCTGGCGATGTGGGAGCGGCGCCTCGACGATGCCACCGAACGGGCGCGCACGGTGCGGCTCGCGATGGTCAGCGATGTCGAGTCGTGGAAAGCGGAGGGAGCCGATCTCCAGGAGGAGCAGCGGATGCTCGAAGCCGGGCGCCTTCGTTATCCTGACGGCCCGACGGCGCTGCTGCACCTGCTCGGGGCGCGACTCAAAGGCCGACGCGACGCCCGGCCGCTCTGCGAGCTGATCGACGTGCCCAATCCCCGCTGGCGCGACGCTGTTGAAGGCTATCTGCAGACCCGGCGATTCGATGTGATCGTCGCACCGGAAGACTATCCTCGCGCGCTCGGACTCTACGAGCGCCACAAGCGGGATTATCCGCTTCCGGGCCGCGGCCCGGTCTTCATCAGCGGCGCCGGGCTCGTCGACGTCGAACGCCTGCTGCGGATGCCGTCGCGACCCCTCGCGCGTTCCCTGGCGGAACAGGTCGAAACGGAGGACGCCTACGCCCGCGCGTACTGCGATTTCGTGCTCGGCGAGGTGATCTGCGTCGACGATGAGCAGTCGCTGCGGAAGCACAGGGCGGCGATCACCGACACGGTGATGGTCTATCGCAATCACGTCGCGCGTCAGACGGCGCGCGACGTCTTTTCGCGTCACTACATCGGCCGGGCGGCGCAGCAGCGGCGTCTCGAGGAGATATCCACGCGGCTGGGCGAGCTGCACGCGCTCTTCGTCTCGACCGCCGGGCATATAAGCTGGCTCGATCAGACGATCCGCATGCTCGATCGGGCGAGAACCGAAGCGAGACGCCTGCCGGACCTCGTGGACCGCGCGAAGGATCTGCTGTGGCTCGAAAAGCAGACAAAGCGTCTCGCCACGCAGAAGGAGCGCTTCGATCGAAAAGAGTTTGCGGCGCTCGAAGAGACTCGCGACGAATTGGCCGTTCGCCGGCGCGAGGGCGAGCAGGAGCAGGCGCGGATTCAGATCGATCGCGGCCGCGCGGAGGAGCGCCTGGCAAACACCGGGCGCAGCCTGGAAGAGGCGCACGGCTCGCGGGAGGACGCCGGCGTCCAGCTCCGGGCGTTCGCGGACCCGCTCGATCAGGAGTCTCGCGAGGCGTACGAGCAGCGCTACGGCCGGGAGCGGGTCGCCCGGACGCCGGACCAGATTCGCGACGTGTTCAGCCGGCAGCGGCGCAACATCGAAAGCCGCGTGCAGAAGCTGATCGAGCTCTTCGTGGCGCTCAAGACCCGGTACGTCGAGCGTCGTGGGCTCGTCGCGGCGATCGAGGGCGCCCGCTTCGACGAATTCGAGACCGAGCTGGACGTGTGGCGGGAGAGCCGCCTGCCGGGCTACCGCGAGCGCATCGAGGAGGCCAAGACCAAGGCGCTGCAGCAACTGGCCGAAGACGTGGTGTTCAAGCTTCGCGAGAACCTGCTTCTCGTGCGACGCCAGATCGACGAGCTGAACCGCGCGCTGAAAGACGTTCCGTTCGGATCCGAGCGGTATCAGTTCACGGTCGAGGTCGATCCGGCGCACAAGGCGTTCCACGATCTCGTCATGGATGCGGGTCGCTTCGAGAAGGAGTCGCTGTTCGGATCGTCCGTGCTGTCGGCGCCCGAGCTGGCGGCCACGCTCGGTCATCTTCTCGATCGGCTGGTGGAAGCCGAAGCCAGACAGGTCAAGACCGAGCTCGAGACGAAAGCCGACTACCGCGAGTACTTCAATTACGACCTGAAGATTCTGCACGCCGACGGCCGGTATTCGCTGTACGACAAGGTGTCGGGCGACAAGTCTGGCGGGGAGACGCAGACGCCGTACTACATTGCGGTGCTCGCGTCGATGTATCGCCTTTATATGAGCCGTTCGCGCGACGGACGCCCGACCTGCGGCGTCGTCCTGCTCGACGAAGCGTTCGGAAAGATGGACGAGTCGCGAATCGAGGCGACGCTGACCTTCGCGCGGAACCTCGGGCTGCAGCTCGTGCTGGCGACGCCGAAGGAACGCAGCGAGCTCGTGGCGCCCAGGGTCGGGCGCAGCCTCCTGATCCACAAGGACCCGATGAGCGGCCTGCCGACCGTTCTCGACTTCACGAAGGAGCTCGCCCGCGATGCCGAGAGTGACGCGCTCCCAGAGGATGGCGCTGCTCACGCGGATCCTGGACGCCCACGAGCGTAGCGTGTCGTTCGGCCGTCCACCGCCGTGGCCTCGCGATGTCATCGTCAGGCTCGATGCCGCGACGTTTCCCGACGCCTTTGCGCCCGACGGCCGGCAATCGCGCGAGATGTGGCTTGCGGCGGCGGCGGAGCTCGCGGCCGAGGGCTGTGTGCGTCTGGTGCGCCATACCCGAGGTCATCTGGCGAATGAGCCCAGAGAAATCCGGTTGGGTCCACTCGAGGTGGGGCGCGCG
>QHWJ01000431.1 GCA_003222535.1 Acidobacteriota bacterium
CGCGGACGAGTCATCAACGTCATGGCGCCCGATGGTGACCTCGTGGCGGGAAGTGGGCTTGCCGACTTTGGCGACAACGTCAACGAGACGACGGAATTTGCCTTCATGGCCCCGGCGAAGGTGGGTGAGCATTACTGGACTCTCGTATTCCCAAAGCATGAGGCCGAAGGCCTTGTCCACGAGGAAGGCTCGCTTCCTATAACGGTCAAAACCATGGCCCACGACACCAGCCTGGCGGTGTGGGGGGTACCTTCGCCGATCGTGATTGACCATCCGTTCCGCATTCATGTTGGGGCAACGTGTTCTGCCGGGTGCGACCTCAAAGGCAAAGAGATCCAGATCTGCGACGAGACCGGTGCCAGCATCGCGCTCGGGAACCTCGGTGAGACCCCGTGGAACGGAACCCGAGCGCTTTATTGGACAGAGGTCGACCTGGTTGCTCCCGCTACGGAGCGTACGACCTCGTGGTCGATCAGGTTCGCACCGACAGAATTGCAGCTACCCCACGGCGGAGCTTCGGCCCGATTCGGATTCGAGACGGTCAAGCCGCCGCAGTATTCGGTGACGGTCAAGGTCGTGCAGAAGGACGCCGGCACGCCTCTCGAGGATGCCCAGGTGCGCCTGGGCGTTTACTTCGCCTGTTCGGACCAGACCGGCCTGGCAAGGGTAGCGATACCCCAAGGAATATACGACCTGGACGTCCTCAAGACAGGCTATGAGCCCCTCTCACGAGTTCTGGATGTGAACGGTGACGTAACCGTGGAAGTTGAAGTCGCGGTCATCCCGCCGGAGAATCCCGATGCGTATTGGTTGTTTGATCCGACGAAACCGCCCTAAGAGCGTGTAACAGAACCTCCGAAACCTGATCGCCGTCGGCGAGGTAACGTGAATTGATTGGTCGCGGGCGGTCGTGGACAGTCGATGATCGATCGTGTTGGTTCCCCGACACGACCTGCGAGCGGCATGACGCAACTTCAGGTCGCCGTTGCCTTCAGTCGTCTCAATAACACAAGAGAAGCCGAAGCGATTATGCTGGGCGCCAATGATGCTGCTACGCCAGGCGTTGCGCGCCATCTGGGCACGGCCCCAGCTGTCGCTCGTCGCCGTCGCGCTCCTCGCGCTCGGCATCGGTGCGAACACGACCCTGTTCGCGCTGGCCGATGCGGTCATGTTTCGGCCGTTTCCCTTCGCTGAACAGGACCGGCTGGTCATCGGCGGTGGCGTGCAGGCCGGCCGGCGCGCCGAGATCCCGTACCCGGATTTCATCGACTGGCGGACACGGGCGCACAGCTTCGACGATCTCGCGGCGATGGGTTCGTCGAATTGGACGGGCACGCTGCAGGCCGACGAACCTGTGCCTGTCGAGTATCGCGCGGTGTCCGGCAACTTCTTCGACGTGCTCGGCGCGCGGGCGGCGGCCGGCCGCACGCTGACAACGGCCGACGACCGTCACGGCGTGGCGCTTGCCATCGTGCTGAGCCACGGATTCTGGCGGCGGCAGTTCGGCGGCGATCTGCGCGCGATTGGACGATCCGTTTTGCTCCGGAGCCGCCTGTACACGATCGTCGGCATCATGCCACCAGCGTTCACCTATCCCGATCGCCCCGATGCGTGGGTCGCGATCGTGCCGGCGGTCGAACGGTTCCCCATTCCGGGCGAACCCGACTTCGTCGACAACCGCGATGTCAGCGTGCTGCTCGCCGTCGGCCGTCTCAAGGCTGGCGTTCCGATCGAGGCCGCCCAGTCGGACGTTGCCCGCATCGTGCGCGAGCTTGCGGTGGCGTACGGACGCACGGGACGCATGGCCTCGACAATGGCGCCCCTCGTCGACGACGCGATCGGCTCGGCCCGGATTCGGTTGTGGGCGCTGCTTGCGGCGGTCGCACTCCTTCTGACGGCCGCGGCCGCGAACGTCGCTGGCCTCCTCCTGGTGCAGATGTCGGCGAGGGCGCTCGCGAGCGGCGCCGCGTTCGTGGTTGCGCGCGCCGCGCTGCCAATGCTCCTGGCCATCGTTCCCTTGGATCTTCCGCGAATCGAAGAGGCCGTGATCGGCGCACGCGCGTTCATCTACACCGTGGGCGTCGGCACGTTCGTGACCGCCGTGTGCGCGCTCGTGCCGCTGTTCACGTTGTGGACGTCGCCACTCGAGCAGACGCTTCGGGATGGCGGCCGCGCCGGCACCGGAAGCCGACAGAACCACCGGACGCGCCGCCTCCTCGTGGTCGGGGAGATGGCGATCGCCGTCATCATTCTGACGTGCGCAGCGCTGCTGTATCGAAGCGTCGCCAGCCTGACGCGTCTCGACGTCGGGTTCGTCGCCGATCGGCTCGTCGCGATCGAGGTCCACGCGCCATCGGCGCAGACGGCCGACAGGACGAAAGAGCACGGGTTTTACATGCGTGTCATCGATGCGCTTCGCACCGTGCCGTCGGCCGAATCGGTCGCCGGCGCCGCAGGCCGTCCCTTGAAAGGACCCATCGGCCTTGATTCATCGTGGCAGCGCGAGGGCCAGGCCGTCGAGGACGCAAAACGCAATCCGTGGGCGAACCTCGAGACCGTCACGCCGGGGTACTTCGAGACGATGGGCATTCGGCTCCTCGAAGGGCGCACGTTCACCGACGACGACCGGTTGGAAACCGTGCCCGTCGTCGTTGTCGGCGAGACATTCGCCCGGCGGACATGGCCCGGCACGTCCGCCATCGGCAAGCGATTGCGCGGTCATGGCTTCGACGAAAAACGCGCCGCGCCGCCGTGGTGGACCGTCGTCGGCGTCGTTGCCGACGTGCGGTACCGCGACCTGCGCTCGCCGTCGCTCGATGTCTACGTCCCGTACGATCAGGCGGAGTTCTCGATCGGCGACATCGTCATCCGCACGCGCGGATCGGCGCAGGCCGCCATCGCGGCGATTCACGCGCGCCTGCGCTCGGTGGACCCGGACGGGGCGATCCGCATCGCGCTCATGCGTGACGAAATCGCGCGCGAGCAGACGCCCTGGCGCGCGAACCTCCTGTTCTTCGCGTTCTTTGCGGCGCTCACCGCGTTCATCGCGATCGTCGGCCTGTACGGTCTGCTCGCGTCGGTGGTGGCAGAGCAGACCCGCGAGTTCGGTGTCAGATTGGCGTTGGGCGCCACCGCGGGACGCGTTGTCAGTCACGTGCTGGCCGCGGCCGGCCGTACCGCGCTCGTCGGCGCCGGTATCGGTCTCGTCACCGCGGCTGTCGCAGGCCGCATCATGCAGGCGATGCTGTTCGGCGTGAGTCCTCTGGACGCGATCGCGCTGACGACTGCTCCGGCGATGATTCTCGTCGTCGCCGTCGCGGCATCCGTGATCCCGGCGCGCCGCGCGGCGCGTGTCGACCCGATCGTCTCGCTCCGAGCCGAGTAACCGTTCCGTTTTGCTGGACATACGCCAACGAACAGACCGTTATTTTGCCTTCACCGCCACCGCCCTGTACACCGTGTTAACGGTGCCACCTGGGAACCATGCGGCCGCACCTGCCGGGAGTGACGTCGTGTAGGTGAGCGTCCACGTCGAGCCCTCGGTGACGGTTTCAGCGAACGTGGGTCCGGACCTGCCCGACCCAAGACACGTGCTGCACGGGCCACCTGCGTTGAAGGCGAACTGCACGACAATCGGCGGGCCGCTGGCCGGCGTCAAAGTCGCGATTCGCGTCGTGGGATTGACTCCGCTGATCACCCCCGTGATCGTCTTTTCGTCGCCAGCGGCCCAGGCGACCGCGGCGATCAAGAACAGACCCGCGACACCGAGTGTGGCCACAGTCTTGTTCGTGTTCATTGTCGTACCCCACTTTGACGAGACCCCGGCACGGTGCTAGGCTCAAGCGCTTTCTTGTTCGATCCGGCGAGCAATTGTAAGGGCATCCAGAATCGGTCCGCAAGCGACGGCCGATATTTCGTCTGCGCCGCTCGTCCGTGCGCGGCGGCGCTCAGTTTCGGGACGGAGAAAACCACATGACGAGGATCAGGGGAGCGACTATCGTCTTTGCCGCCCTGGTTGCCGCGGCCGCCTTCCCCAGTGCGGAGCGGGCGGAGTGCTCTCTGGAGAACGTCGCCAGTCCCCAAGAGATAGCGGGCGGTTGGACCATGCACCAGGATCTTCGCATCGTCAAACAACTGGACAGCGCCCCCTACGAGCAGGGCGGCGGAGGGAATTGGTTTGTCGACCGCCAAACGACGACGCTTCCATTGTGCAGCGTGTTTGACGACCTCGGGGGCTATAGCCTCCGGTCGTACATGTTGCAGCCTGTTGTCACCAAGTCACGGGTCAAGATCTGCCAGGCCACCGCGGACGGCGTCAGCGTGCCGTTTGTACCCGCGGATGCGAAGCCACGACCTGCCGACACTGCCTACGAGGTGTACTTGCCGTATGATCGCCCCTACGCCGGGTCTTGTCCGCCGGCCCCGACCGCTCCTGACCCGGTTCCGGGATTGAGGTGACGGCGCAATCACCAGCTTCTGACCAAGGTTTTGCGCCTCTTCAGCGTTCATCTCGATGGAGAGGATTGAACGCAGCGATTTATCGTCTTCGGACTAGAAGCCTTGACCGGTTGAATTCTGAGTACTTGAGT
>QHWJ01000283.1 GCA_003222535.1 Acidobacteriota bacterium
CGCGTCGGCTGGCGGCGCGGCCACGTCGGGCGGGGCTGGAAGTTTAGCGGGCGCCGGTGTCTGCGCCGAGGGGACGGCCGAGGCGAGTGCGAATGCAAGAGCGGAAAGAATACGCATGCCTTATTTTACCTGTGCTATCCTCGGCGGCGTACCTAGCAGGGTCTTTCAGGGCCAAACCTCAAGGGTCAACTCTCAAGTCTCAACTCTCAGTTGAGGGTTTGTAGGGTGAGGCTTGAGCGCTGAAGGTGCCCTTACCTGCCTACTCGTTCTCGCCGAGTTCGTGGATGTAGGCATCAGCGAGCACACACGAAAGGTGTGCCAATGCCGCATTTCCAGAAGCTGACGCCCAATCTCCTCGTCGCGAACGTCGAGCGGAGCCTCGCGTTCTACACCGACACGCTCGGCTTCGAGCGCGGCCTGACCGTGCCCGAGCAGTCGCCGTTCGTGTTCGCCTCGGTCACCAGCGGGTCGATCGAAATCTTCTTCAACGACGCCGCGACGGCGGTGAAAGAGTACCCCGCGTTCGGCGGCAAGCCGCTCGGTGCCAGCGGCACGATGTTCATCGAGCTGGAAGGCGTCGACGTGCTGCACGATCGACTGCAGTCCAGCGCGAAGATCGTGATGCCGCTCGAGACGAAGTTCTACGGGATGCGGGAGTTTGCGATCGAGGACCCCGACGGGTACGTCGTTACGTTTGCAGAGCGCGTTTAGTATTTAGTAACCTAACAAGGCGCGTAAAGCGCGTAAGCGCGTCGAGCTTCTGCTTCAATGCTTCCAGCTTCTGGCCCGCTTCCCCCAGCTTTCCTTCGGCCGTGAGCCGCTGGTAGTCCGCGAGATCGCGCGCGGCGGCGGCGATCAACGCGTTCACGTCCGGCCCGGACGGGGCGGCGGCCGTGGACGAAGCGGACGCTGCGGCGGGGGCGGCCGGTGCCGCGGCAGCGGACGGTGCGGACGGTGCGGGCGGTGCCGTGGCGAGTGTTGACTGGCCGTTGCCGAACAGCGCGTTCATCGCGACTTCGAACGTCGGCCCGTACGCGAGGCGATCCTGCAGCGCGAGCACGACGAGCCGCAGTTCCGGCATGGGGCTGCGCTCGGCCTGCAGGTAGATCGGCTCTGCGTACAGGAGCGCGCGGCCGACGGGAATCACGATCAGCGAGCCGCGCCGCACGTGGGAGCCCTGCTGGTTCCACAGCGAGAGCTGGCCGGACAGCTGCGCGTTCTGATCGATGCGCGCCTCGACCTGCAGGGGACCGTCCACCAGCTTCGTCTTCGGGAAGTTGTACACGACCGCGCCGCCGTAATGCATCCCGTCGCTGCGCCCCGCGATCCAGCCAATGAGGTTGTTCCGGTTGGCGGGCGTGAACGGCAGGATCTCGATGAACTCGATGCCCTGCTCGCCCGGCAGCGTCATCAGCACGAAGTTCGGCTCCATCGTCTGCGCGGCCTGCTCGCGTTGAGCGGTCAGGCCGACTTCGCTCGCCACGCTCCAGAGATCCTCGCGGTTGTAAAAGGCGCCGGGATCGGTCATGTGGTACAGCCCGTAGACGGCGGCCTGGAGCTTGAGGAGCAGCTCGGGATACCGCATGTGCTTGCGCATCTCCGGGGTCATGGCGGACGCGTCCCTGAACAGGCTGGGAAAGAGCCCGCGATACGCCACGATGATCGGATCCTCATTGTCGACCACGTAGAACGTCGTGGTCCCATCGTACGCGTCGATGATCACCTTCACGCTGTTGCGCATGTAGTTGATCTGCTCGCGCCCCATTCGGAAGTGCCGCGCGTACGGATAGCTCTCCGACGTGGTGAAGCCGTCCATCATCCACGACAGCCGGCCATCGTCGCCGACGATGATGTACGGATCGCTGTCGAAGACGAGGAACGGGGCGAGTGTCTCGACGCGCTCGCGGATGTTGCGGCGCATCAGCAGCCGGCTGCCCGCGGTGATGTCGTCGCTGAAGGGCAGCTTGCCCAGGTCGCCGCGGTCGAGCGCGATGATCAACCGGCGGAAGAACCCGCCGAGCTCGATGCCGCCCGTGCCCTCGTAGGACGTGAGGCTGTTGGTTTCACCCTGCGGGTAGTTGAACTCCTTCTGGCCCGTCTTCACGTAGACGTCCGTGTTGGTCAGCTCGCCGAAATAGAGCTCCGGCCTCGTCACCTTGATCGATGGGATCGTGCTCTGCGCCGGCATGTTGCTCAGGATGAGCGCCGGCAGCCCTTCCGGCGTGAAGCCGTTGACCGGGTTCATCGTCACACCGTAGCCGTGGGTGTAGATGAGCTTTTCGTTGATCCAGTTGCGGCTGCTCTCCGGCAGCTTGTCGACGTTGAGCTCGCGCGCCGCGAGCATCATCTGCCGGACCGATCCGTTCACCTCGTAGCGGTCGATGTCGATGTCGGGGAAGTCGTAGTAGGTGCGGATCTCCTGGATCTGCCGCAGCGTGTCCTGCAGCGCGCGCCAGTCCCACAACCGGATGTTCTGCAGCGTCGCCTGATTGTGTGGGGCGTCCAGTGCCTCGAGGCCGCTCTCGGCCGGGAACGGCCGCTGCTCGATGCGGCTCAGCCCGTAGGCCTGCCGCGTCATCTCGATATTGTGCGCGATGAACGGCGTCTCCCGCACGAGCTCGTTCGGCTTCACGATGAAGCTCGTCACGTACCAGCCGAGGATCGCGACGATCGCGTAACACGCCGCCGCGGGCGCGGCGGCCAGGATCAGCCAGCGGGCTCGAGGCGCCGAGACCGCGTTGACGAGCGCGATCAGCGCTCCGAGCGCCAGCGCGCCCGACACGACGAGGAGGCCGGTGAGCGTGATGTGCGCGTCGGTGTAGGTGACGCCGGCGAAGATCGTGTGGTCCTCGAGCAGGCGGTCGAATCGCCCGAGGTAGACGCGGACGGCCAGCATCGCCAGCACGAACGCGAAGGCGATCGATAACCCGCGCCATGCGGCCGTGCTCGTGTCGCGGCGGCCGCCGACGAGCCGCGCGCCGCCCGTGATCACCACGAAAAACACCGCGGCCGCGCCGACCACGACGGCGAGCGTCATCAGCCAGCCGCTGACGAGCTGCCACGCCGGCAGCGTGAGCAGATAGAAGGGGAGCGGCCGTCCGAAGATCGGATCGGCGATCGACGACGCGGCGCGCACGGTCTCGGCGCGGCCGTACCAGTACAACGCGAGCACCGGCCACTCGGCCACCATGCCGGCGCCGGTCGCCGCCGCGATGACCAGCGATGCGCCAAGCGCGACGAGCCTGATCACCGGCTCGACCGGCAGCCTGATCGGCTGGCCGTTGATCAGGATCGGCAGACCGGCCAGCTCGCCGAGCCGCGCCGGCTTCAGCGCGAGAAACGAGCCGTACAGAATGAGAAACGTGACGACGGCGAAGCCGAGGAAGACCGCGGCTCGCAGGTTGAGCGTTGTCCAGAAAACGTCCGAGAAGCCGAGCGAGTCGAACCAGAGCGCGTCGACATAGTACGAGAGTGTCGCGCCGCCTCCCACCAGGAGGATGGCGAGCACGGCGAGAAGCAGGAGGCGGCCTCGCCGCCTCGGCGTCCGCGGCGCCGGCCAGTCGATCGTTTCGGCCATGCTATCGCGTCTTGACCGCGAAACCTTCCACGTGAACGTTGAGGCCGCGGTGTCTCATGACGCGGGTCCTTCTCTTGTCCGGGCTACCGGGAGAACTTCAATCCTAGCTGAATTTCCCGGGCAGTGCGCGAGCTGGGAATCTGCGCCAACGCGTCGTTCGAAGGATTGCAGGCGAGTCTTTTTCGGAATCTCCCGCGTATGCGCGTAGGCGAAGGCTTCAGCCGAGCGTCGAGCGAGCGGATGCTATCATGAGAACTTCATGTCGCTGGCCAAGCTCCACACGACGGTGGGCGTGAGAGTCGGTCACGTCCAGGTTGGAGGCGGTGCGCCCGTCGTCGTCCAGTCGATGACGATGACCGATACGGCCGACGCGCGCGCGACGGCCGAGCAGTGCATCGAGCTCGCGGAGGCGGGATCCGAGATGGTGCGCGTCACGGTGAATGTTCCGGAGGCCGCGGCCGCCGTGCCGGAGATCAAACAGCGGATGCTCGACACCGGGTGCGTGGCGCCGCTTATCGGGGACTTCCACTACAACGGCCACCTGCTGCTGACGAAGTATCCCGAGTGCGCGCGCGCGCTCGACAAGTACCGCATCAACCCGGGCAACGTCGGCACCGGCAGGCGCCGCGACGAACGGTTTTCGACGATCTGCCGGGTGGCGGTCGATCACGACAAGCCGGTCCGCATCGGCGTGAACGGCGGCTCCCTCAACCAGGAGCTCGTCGTCGCAAAGATGCAGGAGAACACCGACCGCGATCTCGGGAAATCCTCCGAGGAGATCATCAACGAATGCCTGGTGCTGTCGGGCCTCGAGTCGACCGCGCTCGCGATCGACAGCGGCCTCCGCAAGGATCAGATCATCATCTCGTGCAAGACGTCGCGGCCGCGCGATCTCATCGCCGTGTATCGCGCGCTGGCGCGCCAGACCGATCAGCCACTGCATCTCGGCCTCACCGAAGCCGGCATGGGCACCAAGGGGCTCGTGTGGTCGGCGTCGGCGATGGGCGTGTTGCTGAACGAGGGGATCGGCGACACGATCCGCGTGTCGCTCACGCCGCGGCCGGGCGGCGACCGGCGGGAAGAAGTCTACGCCGCCTGCGAGCTCCTGCAGGCGCTCGGCCTGCGATCGTTCTCGCCGAGCGTCACCGCGTGTCCAGGCTGCGGGCGGACGACGAGCAGCACGTTTCAGGAGCTCTCCGAACGCATTCAGGACTACATCCGCGACAGGATGCCCGAGTGGAAGACCACGCACGAAGGCGTCGAGACGATGACGCTCGCCGTCATGGGCTGCGTCGTCAACGGCCCCGGCGAGTCGAAGGCGGCGAACATCGGCATCAGCCTGCCAGGCACCGGCGAGGAGCCGAGCTGCCCCGTGTACATCGACGGTCGGCACGTCACCACCCTGCGCGGCACCTGCGACGAGCTCGCCGCCGCGTTCCAGCGTCTGGTCGATGAGTACGTCGAGCACAATTACGCCCGACGCTGATCGCCTGCTTGCCGACGCGCTTCACCGGGTCGATCGGTGTGTCAGTGAACCGTGTAGGGCTCGTGCAGCGCGAAGGGGGCGATCTCGACGTCGAAGTGGTCACCGCCCGCGCTGACCATCTGATACGTCCCGCGCATCACGCCGGTGGACGTCTTGAGCGGACATCCCGACGTGTACTGAAACGCCTCACCGGGCCGGAGAACCGGCTGCTCGCCGACGACGCCCTCGCCTTTCACGTCCTCGGTGTGGCCGGTGGCGTCGGTGATGATCCAGTGGCGCGTGAGCAGCTGCACGGTCACGTCGCCTTCGTTGGAAATCCGAACGGTGTAGTGGAAGAACCACTCCTGCTGGAACGGCTGAGAGTGCTCGGGAGCGTACTGCGACTCGACCTCCACGCGCACGCTATTCGTGACAGCTTCGGAGCTGGACGCGTGGAGGGGCTGATCGTGTAGTTCGGACATGGGGCGACTACTCATGATACCAACGTTTCGCCGTGGGCGCCCCATCGACACGGGCTGCGGTCCGTTCCCGCCGGATGCGCGCCACGGCGCCAGAGGTCGAAAGGCGTTGATCGCGATATGGTCGCGCTGGCAGGCGAGGACGTCGCGGCCGGCAGCAGTGAAGGCTAGTGTCTCGTAACAGTGATTCGTTGCATAAGTCCCGGAGCGCGGCGCCCGGATGGCAAGGCGCGAGGAGCGCGCATACCGGGAGTATGTAAGCGACGAGCAACGCAGCCAGCCCCGGGGTCCCCAACGCGGCAGCCGCGTTGGGGTGGAGGAGGGATGCCCCGCCCGGGAATTATGTGACGAATCACTGTTACGGGACACTAGGTCGGCGTGTACGAGATCGGGCGCGCCGGCGTCGCGGCCGCGGCCACGAGCGGCACAGGTGGCGACGCGAGCGCGCGCACGATGCAGATCAACGACACGCGCGTCGAGGTCCGGCTGAAGCCACGCGACCGGAGCCGCGGACGTGCCACCAATCGCGCTGGTATCAGCTCACGCTACACTACTCATGGATCGATGCACACGATACAACCCGCCAGGCTCAAGCCCGGCGTTTCACCCGATTCGGTTGCCGCTTCCACCTCGCCGACCTCATCCATTTCCGCGGACGCGTCGTCCGTCCTCGTTCGCGGCCGGGCGCTCATTTTCTGGGATCTGAAGGTCCCCGGGAAAAAGAAAAAACTCGACGCGATCGATACCGACCAGATCACCCCGGCGGCCGATTGCGTGTCGGAAAGCCTCGACACGCTCGACGAGCGGTGGAAGGCGGGGTCGTTCCGCTATCTGATGCCTGACTTCCGCGCGCGGGTGCATCGCGGCGAGACGTTCGTCGTTGCCGGGGACCGCTTCGCGATCGGCTCGTCGCGCGAGATGAGCCCGGCCGGCCTGAAAGCGATCGCCGACGAAGTCGGGCTCGAGATGGTGATCGTCTGCGGCCACAACATGGGCGACATCTTCCGGCGCAACGCGCTGAACCTCGGGCTGCAGGTCGTCCAGAGCCCGGAGGCGGTCGCGGATGCGAAGGACGGCGACGAGCTGTCGTTCGATCCGGAATCGCGCCGGCTCACGAACCAGACCCGGGGCAAAACGTACGAGCCGGTGAAGCTGACGCCGAAGGAAGACGAGATCCGCAGGACCGGCGGCATCGTCGCGGCCGGCCGTCGCGAGTTCAAGGCGTCGGTTGACGTGTCGCCGTGCATCGAGTGGGCCGATCCCGATCGCGCGCGGCGGATGACGTCCACCGAGCAGATCATCTGGGCGCATCGCGTGGACAAGTCGGCGGAGGTCGCGCCGGGCGCGACATTGCGCGTCTACGCCGATCTCCTGCCGGCGTCGGACGGCACGGCGCCGTTCTCCATTCACACGTTCAACCAGATCACCGGCGGCCACATCGTCTTTCCGCGGCAGGCGGCGATCGCCAACGACCACTTCGTCTTCACGGGGAAGGCAGACGACGACAAACAGACCGCGATTGGACGGGAGTTCGCGCGGCTGCACGGCATCGAGAAGCCGTACTACGCGACGCCGGGCGACGGGATCTTCCATTTCTATTTCCCCGAGCAGGCGCTCGTGACGCCGGGCCAGTTCATCCCGGGCGCCGACTCGCACAGCCGCGCGTACGGCGCATACGGCGCGGTCGGCATCGGCGTCGGCTCGACGACGCTGGGGTTCGGCTGGTCGACCGGCTACATCTACTTCACGGCCGCGAAGGCGCGGCGCGTCGTCTTCAGCGGGAAGCTCCAGTCGTGGGTCAGCGGCAAGGACATCGTCCTCGAGCTCCTGCGCCGCTGGGGTGCGAAGCAGTCGCAGGGCATGTCGGTCGAGCTGGTGGACGCGAACAGGCAGTTGCCGATCGCGTATCGCAACACCATCGCGAACATGATGGCCGAGGCCGAAGCGCTCAACGGCATCTTCGCGCCCGACGAGATCACCGGCGCGTGGTATCGCGCGAAGGGCATCACCGATCTGCCGTATCCACCCATTCAGCCGGGCGTCGATGCCGTGTACGAGATCGACGAGACCATCGACCTCACCGGCGTGATGCCCATGATCGCGAAGCCGTTCAGTCCCGGCAACGCGTTTCCCGCGGAAGAGGTCGCGCGCGAACGCCTGACGTTCGACAAGGCGATGATCGGCTCGTGCACCAACGGCAGCTATGACGACCTGCTGGCCGCGGCCCTCGTCGTCCGCGCCGCGCGCATGCACGGCGCGAAGAAAACCACCTCCGAGCTCGTGGTGTTTCCCGGATCCGGCGGGGTCGGCCGCCAAATCGAGCGGCCCGACGCGCGCCTCGGCGGCGAGTCCATCGCTGCGGTCTTCCGATCCGTCGGCGGCCAGATCCGCGAGTCATGGTGCGGCCCGTGTTTCGGCCAGGGTCCCGACGCGCTGGCGAAAGGGCAGCGGGCGATCACCTCGTTCAACCGGAACTGGCAGAACCGCATGGGCCTCGGCGGCGAAGGGTTCCTCGCGAGCCCGGTCGTCGTCGCCGCGTCGGCGCTCGTCGGCTATATGGCTCCGCCGGGCGAACTGGGCCTCACCTGGAACGCTGAGGAATTCGGCGTGTAATGCCTCATGACTGACGAGTCGCAGAGAACTGTCGCGCAGAGCATCGGCGTCGGTGTCGCGCGACGGCACATCTTTCTGTGCTGCGATCAGACGAGCCCGAAGTGTTGTGAGAAGGACCGCGGCCTTGCCGCGTGGGAGTTTCTGAAGCTGCGGCTGAACGAGCTCGGGCTCTCCGAGCGGGGCGGCATTCTCCGGACCAAAGCAAACTGCCTGCGCATCTGCGAGGGCGGGCCGATTGCCGTCGTCTATCCCGAAGGCGCCTGGTACGGGCACTGCGATCCGCCGGTTCTCGAGCGGATCATCCGGGAACATCTCGTCGGCGGCAGAATCGTCGCCGACCATCTCATCGCGCAGTCGGCGCTGACTGGGTCGTCGCCACAAACGTAGAACCGTTTTCCAAACCGTAGGGCGAGGCTTTCAGCCTCGCCCTACGGCGACTCTAAAAGGGTCGCCCTACACGTCTTGAATCGCGCAGTCCAAACAACCTTCACCGCCAGCGGGCCGTCTAAGACCCGTGATGGACCACCTGCTGCAAGACATCCGGTTTGGCTGGCGTCTCCTGTGGCGCAGCCCGGGATTCGCGATCGCCGCCGCGCTCGCGCTGGCGCTCGGCATCGGCGCGACGACCGCGATTTTCAGCGTCCTCGATCGCGTCGTCCTGCGCCCGCTCCCCTATCCGGACGCCGAACGTCTGACGATGGTCTGGGAAGTGAACGACGGCAAGGGGCTGTCGCACGAGCGGATCTCGCCGGTCAACTGGGCTTGTGACTCGCGATGATCGGTGGTGCCGCCGGAGCCGCCGGCGCGCTCGCCCTGGGCCGTGCGCTGTCGAGCCTCTTGTACGACGCGACGGCGTTCGCCGTGCCCTCGCGGTCGCGATCGTCACCGCGCTCGCGGCCTGTCTGCAGCCCGCGCGCCGCGCGGCCGCGCTCGATCCGCTCAGCGGATTGCGCGCGGACTGCTCGAAGCCCGCGCTACCCTGAACGCTGAACCCTGAACCCTGAACCTGTACCGGGACGACCAACGATTCGCATAGCCAGCCGCTGTCATTCCACCGGGCCGATCGGCTGAAAGCCTCGCGCTTCACGCAGACTGGAGGGCGAGCCTTTCCGGTGAGCCGGGGCGCTTTCACCCGGGTGGCCACACTCGCAGCAGCGCCAGGTAGACGACGACGGATGCGGCCAGTGCCGGAATCGTGCCGCCGATGGACCCGGCCGCGAAAAAAGCCGCGGCGCCCGCCGCCCACGCTCCCACGCCCGCGATCGATACGCCGCGGAACGCCCCAGTCTCGTCGTACAACTCCGCGATGAGCGCCTCGTTCACGCGTACCCGACGAACGTAATAGTGCGCAACCAGCACGCCGCCGACCGGAACCAGAAACGCACCGAGGATCACCATGAAGTTCGTGAATTGCTCGAGCCAGACCCCCGGCACGGCGCCGAGCGCCGTGCCGGTGATGCCGATCGACCAGATGACCGCGGCGTCGCCGGCTCGCGGCGTGAGGCTCTTCCACGCGAGCGACGACATGTAGATGTTCACGAAATTCGTCGTCACCGTCGCGAGCGCGAGCAGCACGGCGCCGGCGGTGCCCAGGCCCAGGGCATCGAGCATCGCGCCCGGATCGCTCGATCCGGCCACGCGCGCGGCGATCGCGCCGAGCGGCATCAGCCACGCGCTCGTCAAGGCGAGCCCGAGAAAGACGGCGAGGGCGCTGCCGCGCTCCGACCGCGTGTATCGGGAGTAATCCGCGAACATCAGGATCCACGACACCTGATAGCCGACGACGACGTCGAGCCCGCGGGACCAGGGCACGGCAGCCGCCGGCCCGGCAGCGGCAGCGTCCGCCGCGCCTGGCGCCCGCCAACACGCGACGCTGAGCGCCGCGGCGACGATCACCATCAGCGGTACAGCGACGCGATCCGCTCGCGCCACGGCCCGCGGTCCGCGCCACACGATCACGGTGGCAAGCAGACCGAGCGCGACAGCCCACGCCGTCGGCGACCCGCCGATCGCGCCGATCCATCGAGCGCCGACACGCGCGCACGCCGACGCCGCGATCACGTTGTTGAGCGCAATCCACGCGAAGTTGGAGATGTACAGCACACACGCGACAAGCGAGGCGCCGGCGATGCCGAGCGCAGGCCGGGCGGCGATGACCGACGGTACCCGCAGCCGCGGCCCGAGCGGCGCCAGCGCCGCCACGAGGGCCGCACCCGCCACGCTGCCCACCCCGATCAGCACCATCGTCCGGGCGAGGGTGAACGTGGTGGCCACGCTCGCGCCCACCTGAAACGTCGTCGCCACAACGTTGGCGCCGACGAAGATCAGAAAGAGATCGAACGGCGATTGTGTTTGCTCCGCGGGAGCGGCCGGGCGAATATCGGCGGCATTCACGTGCGATAGGATACATGCTTGACCCAAACATCATCAGACGATATCGTATGAACACAATGGCTAAACAGGCGATCTCCGTGACCCTCGAGGCCGACAACCTCACCTGGCTCAAGGGACGGGCCGGGGCGGCAGGACTGCGCAGCGTGAGCGAGTTGCTCGATCGGCTCGTCAGGGCGGCCAGGGAGTCTGGACGGATTGGACCGCCCCAGTCGGTCGTCGGCACGATCGACATCGATGCGAGCGATCCGCTGCTCGAAGGCGCTGACGATGCCGTCCGGATGATGTTCGAGACGTCGCTTGGCCGGCCACTCGTGGTGAAGGAAACACAAGTGGAGTCCCGCGCAGCCCCCAGGAAAAAGCGCCGTGGCTGATCCGGAGGCAGCCGTCACCGATACGCACGCGCTCGTGTTCCACGCGGCCGGCGGCGGCAAGCTCGGGCCGCGTGCCGCGGCGTTCTTCGATCGCTGCGAACGGCGCGACGCGATTCTCTACGTGCCCACCGTCGTGATGTGGGAGTGCAGTCTCCTCGCGAGGGTATCGCGCATCAACCTGCGGCGGACCGTGCGCGCCTTCTTCGACGACCTCTTCAGCAATCCGGCGTATCAGCCGCTCGACGTCACGCCCGAGCAGGTGTTCGTCGCCGACGGGCTGCGCTTCACGCGCGATCCGTTCGACGCGTTGATCTGCGCGTCCGCGCGGACGGCGCGCCTGCCACTCATCACCAGGGATGCTGAAATCCGGGGTTCGGGAACCGTCAAGGTGATTTGGTGATTGAACGGAGCATCGCGACCGGGACGCACGGACGGTATCTGGTCGTGCCGCCGGCGTCGGCTGGTCCGGCGCCGATCGTCATGGGCTTCCATGGGTATGCCGAGGGAGCAGAGGCGCAGCTCGACCGGCTGCGGACGATTCCCGGCGCGGAGGGATGGTTGCTGGTCTCGGTCCAGGGACTGAACCGTTTCTACCAGCGCCGTACGAATGAAGTCGTCGCAGGCTGGATGACCCGGCAGGATCGCGAGCTCGCGATCGCGGACAATCTGGCATATGTGGCTGGCGTCATGGACGCGGTCGGTCGTGAATGGCCGGGGGCGCCACGGATTGTGCTCGCCGGCTTCTCCCAGGGTGTCGCGATGATGTTTCGAGCGGCGGCCGCCGCGGCGAAACCTGTCGATGGCGTGGTGGCTGTCGGCGGGGACGTGCCACCCGAGCTCGAGCGGGCGGCGCTCGCCCGCGTCCGCGCGGCGCTCGTGTGCCGGGGCATGCGCGACGAGTGGTACACATCGGCGACGTTCGACAACGATGTGCGGCGCCTGCGGGACGCGGGCACCGACGTCCGGCCGCTGCTGTTCGAGGCTGGCCACGAATGGTCCGACGACGTCGTCCGGGCGATGTCGCTCTTTCTCCACGAGCTGCCATGACCGTTGTTCGAAGCGCGACCTCCGCCGATGCCGGGATGCTCGCCGAGCTGCGATGGGAATTCCGTGCCGCTCGCCAGCCGCCTGTCGAGACGCACGACGCATTCGTGAAGCGGTGCGCCGCCTGGATGCGCAGCGAGCTGACCACGCCGCACGCGTGGCGGGCCTGGGTCGCCGTCGATGAAGGCGCCATCATCGGTCAGGTGTGGCTCAACGCCCTGGAGAAGATCCCCAACCCCATCGGGGAGGCGGAGCGCCATGCCTATCTGTCGAACCTTTACGTCAAACCGTCCGAGCGCGGGGGCACCGGCACCCGTCTGCTCGAAACAGCGCTGGCGTGGGCGCGCGAACACGGTGTGGATCGCGTGGTGCTGTGGCCGTCACCGCGAAGCGTGACGCTTTATCTGAAACACGGCTTCACGCACGGCGGCGACGTCATGGAGTTGAGAGTGGAGAAAGACTTTTCATCCAGCTCGCGATAACGTGCCGGACGTTTGTGTAGGCCGCCGCCTGCGCCGCCGGGTCCTTTCTCGACAGCTTGAACGAATGATCGCCGCCTGGGACGACGTGCAACACCGGCATCGGCTGGAGTGTGGTGACGAGTGGCGTCAGCTCTTCCGGCGTGCCGAACGCGTCACGGCTGCCCTGAACGAACAGCATCGGGCGCATCACCGCCGGCAGGTGCTTGTCCCGGCGCTCGGCCGGCCTGCCGGGCGGATGCAGGGGATATCCGAGCAGGACGAGGCCGGCGAGACGCAGCTGAGGGTCCGCGGCGGCGACCTGCGTGGCGATCCGTCCGCCCATGGATTTGCCGCCGATGACCAGGCACCGCCGCGCGCTCTCCACCTTCGTGCACACACCGTCGATGACCGCCCGATAACAACCCTCGAGCACCGGCGCCCGATCCGGGATCCGCCGGCCCTGCTCGGTGTAGAGAAAATTGAACGTGACGACGTCGATGCCCAGCGCGGACAGCGCGCGCGAAAAATCGACCATGAACGTGCTGCGTTGTCCCGCGCCGGCACCGTGCCCCAGAATCAACGTGGCGCCGACGGGCGCGACATCGGCCCCGGCGGCGCCAGCGGCGGGATAGACGAGCGCCGTGGTTGCGGCGCCCGTCTCCAGACGAACGGTCAGCTCACTCGGACTTTTCAAGGGCCGCGCTGACCTCGGCGTCGGTCTTCAGAGCGTTCGTCACGGAAAGCGCGCCGAACTGCGTGGCCAGCGAGCGGGCCAGCATCCGATCCACCTCGCTCTGCACAACGCCGGTCAGCGTGACCCGGCCATGCTCGACGATGATGTGGATCGGCGGGTTCGCCATGATCGCGTAGTTCCAGAAATTCGAGTTGTTGTAGATCGATCGCGCGATCCGGTACCGCAGCTCCTGGTCGAACTGCGAGACCGGCAGCACGGTCATCTGATTTCGGACATCGCTCACGCCGTCGACCTTCGCGACCCGCCTCCCGATGTCATCGCGCTTGTAAGGCATGGTGACCTTACCGGTCAGTGTGACCACGCCGTCCTTCACACTCGCGCTCACATCGTCGAAGATCGTGAACTGTGCGTAGCGTTCGACGCTCGTGGCGACGTCCTTGAAGACCTGGAAATCCTTCCGATCGTCCACGTCGACCGACGCGGCGTGCGCGATGCTCGCGGTCAGCGCCATCGTCGCAACAAACGAACACAGTTGCTTGAACATGTTGCACCTCCAGTCCGCTCGGCTAAAGCCTTCGCGCTGCGAAAAGCGCCTTCGCGCTGTGAGCGTAGGGCGTGCCTTTCAGTCGAGCGGTCATGCTGGCCCAAATCGCAAAGGGAATGCCAGACGATACACGTCAAAATCACCTGTTTTGATGTGGTCTCAGCGTTGACAGTGCTCGTCTGTCCTCGATTCGAGACAGCCTGGGGCACGATCTTATCAATGGCGGGCGAACGCCACGCCAAGACCGTATGTGATCCCGGCTTCGATGATCCCGACCATCGTCATTTCCGCGCCGCTGGCCCACCAGGATCGCGTCGTGACGAGCGCCTTCGAGGCGCCGACGACAAAATGCGCCGCGGTGCTGATGACGAACGACGCGATGACGGCCGGCATGCCCACCGCGAAGAAGAACGGGATGATCGGGATGAAGCCGCCGACCGCGGTCGAGACGCTGGCCGAAAGCGTCGAGCGCCACGGGTTCGGAAACGTTTCCTCGTTGAGACCGAGCTCCTCGTGAGCGAGCGTGCGCAGGAACTGCTTCGGCTCCTTCTGCAGCCGCTCGGCCATGGACCGCGCTTCCTCCGCCGAGAAGCCTTTGAGCTGGTAGAACAGCTCCAGCTCGAGAAGCTCCTCGTGCGGGTCCTCGTCGATCTCCGCCTGCTCCCGCGCGATCTCCGACTCGTACACCTCGCGCTGCGACTTCGACGAGAGATAGGCGCCGGCGCCCATCGAGAGCGCGCTGGCAAGAGTGCCGGCGAGCCCCGCGGCGAGCACGACTTCGCTGCCGCCGGTGTAGCCGGCCATGCCCGACACGATGCCGAACACGGCGCCGAGGCCGTCGTTCACGCCGTAGATGGCATCGCCGATCCAGCCTGTGCCCTGCACGTGCCACCGCTCGCGCCGCAGGATCGTGTCGAGCGTTGATCGAGGCGTCGGAATGCCGCCGCCCGAGAGCGTCCGGAGCACGACGGCGTGATCGCGCTCCTCGTGCATCGCCTCTTCAGCGATCTGGCGATCGATCGGATCGCTCAACCGCGCCATGAGCTCCTCGTACTCCGCCTCGGCCTTGTTCTCTTCCTGTTCGAGGCGATGCAGCACGACGTTCGGATCGGAGATCCGTTGAAACCAGGAGAGGCCCCGCTCGACCTCGCCGGGATCGGGCGTCCGGCCGGCGCTCAGCGCGATGCGTTCGGACCAGCGGGCCGCGTGCTTGTCTTCCTGTTCGGCCAGCCGCAGCAGGATGTCTCTGCGCTTGGGATCTTTCTCGCGATTCGCGAGATGCTTGTAGGTCGCGGCGGCTTCGACCTCACGGCGCCACATCTTCTCGACCGTGGCGAGGTTCACCTTGTCGATGGCCATTTATCCAATCATTCGCTCGAACAGCACGATGGTGCCTATGCCCGCCGCGATCAGCACCACCTGCCGTGCGGCGCTGGCGTCGATGCCGCCCCGGTGGAGATCCGGAATCAGGTCCGACATCGCGATGTACAGCAGGCTGGCGGCCGACATCGCCAGCACGTAGGGCTGGATCCCCGGAATGATCTGAACCGCGCCGAACGCGACACAGGCTCCGACGATGCTGGAGCCGCCGGAGACGACGTTCAGGAGCAGCGCCCGCCCTCGACTGTAGCCGGACGCCAGCAGGATCGCCACATCGCCGACCTCCTGCGGGATCTCATGCGCCGCGACCGCGATGGCGGTGTTGATGCCGAGCGGCAACGACCTCATGACCGCCGCGCAGATGATGGCGCCGTCGATGAAGTTGTGGAACGCGTCGCCGATGAACACCAGCGGCGCCGTCGCGCCGTGGACCTCGCACTCGTCCGTGTGGCAGTGGCGGAGCAGGACGAGCTTCTCGAGCGTGAAGAACACCAGAATCCCGGCGAGCAGCGTGCCGAACACTGGGGGAGGCGCAAGCAGCGTCAGCGCTTCGGGCAGGAGGGCCAGCAGCGCCACACCGAGCAGCGCGCCGACGGCGTAGCTGACCAGCCACGGCACGAAACGCGTGCGCACGCGAACTGGAAAAAGCACAAGGGAGGAGGCGACGAGCAGGCCGCCGCAGCTGCCGAGAAGACTCAGGCCGAGCGCGGCCGCGAGCAGATGCACGGGACATTCTACTGGGTTCAGGGTCCGGGTTTCGGGCCCTAACTTGCGACGTAGCCGCGGCGCGCGCGGACGCGGTAATTGCGGTTACGCACTTCGACGCGGATGGCGTGCCAGCGGCCGTCTTTCTTGCCGCTGGATGGATAACCCAGGTAGTACTGCTTGCTCAACTCG
This sequence comes from Acidobacteriota bacterium, assembly GCA_003222535.1. Lineage (GTDB taxonomy): Bacteria > Acidobacteriota > Vicinamibacteria > Vicinamibacterales > CAVVIG01 > QHWJ01. Next base: position 15,920 of record QHWJ01000283.1, read on the forward strand.
TCGGCGATGTTGGCGGTCGCCGGATTGAGGTCGCGCGCCTCCCGTACGATTTCGGTGCGGCCGCCACTATCGTCGGTCATATCGCGCAGCGCCGCGACGTTCACGCGATCGTCGTTGCGGCTCTGCCGCGGCCATCCGCCTCCTCCTGTCCCGCCACCGCCACCACCGCCGCCGATCGGCGGCTGCGGCCAGCCCGGACGTCCTCCGCGCCCGCCGCGGCCTCCCGGGAAGGGAAACGGGATCGGCATGGGCCGCTGCGGCGGCGGCGTCCGCATCGTCGGTTCGCCCTGGCCATCGATGCCGACCGCGTACACCAGCACCTCACTCTCGCGAATCTGCGCCTTGACCTCGCGAATGCCCCTGGAGCTTGCCGTGTCGTTCCCGTCCGAAACCACGAGCAGCGCCTTCTTGCGGTTCTGACCCTTTTGCGCCAGCGGAATCGCCTCGGAGACTGCGTCGTACATCGCGGTGCCGCCGTTCGGCGTGATGCGGCCGAGCGCCCGCGAGAGCAACTGCCGATCTTTGGTCCAGTCCTGGAGCAACACCGGGTAGTTGCTGAACCGATACAGAAAAATCTCGTCGTTCTTGTCGAGCAGGTCGTACAGAAAGCGATCGAGCGCGTCCTGCGCCTCCTGGATTTTCGAACCCGCCATGCTGCCACTCGTGTCGAGAGCGATGCCGAGGCTCACGGCCACATGCTCGGCGGAGAAATGGGTGACACCGACCGGCTGGTCGTCTTCGTACACGACGAAGTCGTCCTGCCGGAGGCCTGACACGAAGCGGCCACTCGCGTCCGAGACGGTCGCGGTGACGTTGATCAACTCGACGCCGCTCTTGAAGCGGAAGCCCTGCTCGTCCCCGCCGGGCCGCGCCGGGGCCGGTGGCTGCTGCCCATGCAGCGACACCACGAGCAGCGCGATGGCGGTCGCAAGGATCGGCAACGCGTGAGGTCTACGAACCATATTGCTGGCTTCCAACGTTCAACTCTAACTCTTGATCTCTGACTTCATACCTCTAAGTTTTCGTGACCGTCCGCCGATCGACGTGCGGCAGGATACGATCGTCAGTTCTGAAGCTCAGGCGATACCGCCCCACGTCGCCCGCGCCCGGGATCGCCACGACAAACGTCGAGTTGCTGCCGGGATGGAGCGTCGGCTCGTCGACGGTCGCGCGGCCGCTCGCGAGGAATCCCCCATCGCGGTTGAACAGAAACACGACGGCTGTGACCCGATCCCTCGCCGCGCCTGAAGCCGGATTGCGCACGACGCCGCGGACGATCAGCCGATCACCGTCGCGTTCGTGACCGAGCGCGACGAGCTCCAGCGGCACCGGTGCCGTCGCCGGGGCTGCACGGCCCGACGGGCTCGCGCCGACGGCGGGTGTCGGCTGGTTGGCGGAGCGTGCGACGCCGCGTGATCCACCGCTCATGACGAGGGCCAGCGCGATCGAGGTGCCGAGGACGAGCGCGCCGGCCCCCATCGCCGCGGCCGACCGCCATCCCGATCGCGCCGGCTGAACGGAAAACAGATTGGCGACTGACGGCGCACCGTCAATCGACCGCAGCTGGAAGTCGTGGCCCCCTTGACGCGGCGGACTCTGGGTCGCGGGAACCGACTTGAGGCGCATTGGTTCGTTGCGCATCACCATTTCCGCGCGGCGCCCGACGACCGACTGCTCCGCGACGCCGTCATGAATCTCGGCTGCGAGCGCCGCAACCCGCGCCTCGGAGCGGCGCCGCTCTTCTCCGGAAATACGCCAGGCGACGACGCTCATGATCGCGGCCAGCAGCATCGACGTCAGCGTGACCGCCAGCAGGAACGTCATCTCAGCTTGAACTCCACCGCGACCTCCACGATCACATCGACGGCCGTGCCCTGCCGGTGCGCGGGCGCGAAGCGCCACTTGCGAACGGCGTTCACGGCGCGATCGCTCAGGCCGCCGCCGAGACCCTGAAGAATCTTCACGTCGCCGACCGAGCCGTCGCTGCGGACGACGATCTCGAGGACCACATCGCCCGCTATCCCGCGCTGCCGCGCGTCTTCGGTGTAGTCGGCCTTGACTTCGCTCAGCAGGCGAGGCGGTTCGATCCCGCTGCCGGGCCGGTATGGTCCGCCGCCCGTGCCGCCACCCGAGCCGGGGCCAATGCCGCTGCCGTTGCCTTCGCCGAGGCCGGTGCCGGCCCCGGTTCCCGCGCCGCCGCCTGGACCCGGCCCGTGACTATCGGTCTCGACGGTGGTCTGCTGCAGCACGCCGACGCGGTTCCGCGTATCTGCCGGCGCGGTGATGATGGGCGCCACAATCGCCGGCAGTTGCTCGGCCTTGAGTGGCGGCTCGGGCTTCGGCTCGGGGGGCGCCGGCACCGGCACGATCCGCTTCGGCTCGCGCCGCTCGGGCAACGGACTGCTGATCAGGTGATGCCCTTCGCGCAGCGCTTTCGGCGGCGGCGCCTTCTGCAGCATGCCACCGCCACCGCCCCCGCCGCCCGGGCCCGGCGTGGCGACGAAGACGAGCCGCATCGGATCGAAACGATCTTCTGTTCTCGAGGCAGCCGCGCGGGGTGCGAGATTGAACGTCGCGACGAACACGGCGACGGCGACGATGCCGGCATGCAGCGTGCCTGACACAGCGAACGGCACCCGCAAGATCCGGCGGGAGCGCACCGTGTCCGAAAACATCGAGAACAGCGATCCGGGAGTGCGTTGCGCCACGCTCATCGCAGAGCCGGCTGCGTCGCGTCCGCTTCGGTGGGCGGCGCCCCAGGCCAGGGCACGGCCCAGCCGCACTGCGTCGGCATGTCCGACGAACCCGCGGGCTTCGCCGAGCGCGACGAGGACGTCCGCCTCCGGCACGCCGGCCGCAAGCGCAATCTCGCGCGGCGAGTAAACGTTGTGAGCGGGTGTCGGACGCATGAATCCCTGCGCGGGCTGCGAGGCAAAACTCTTGCCTACATGTTTCGGCCGTTTCACGTTGAAACTTCGCGGCTTAGGCCGATTTTACGTGCCGGGCTGTGCTCCGCGCGTGACACGCGTGTCACCGCTGAGGGTCTCGG